>NZ_HF991073.1:128000-136504 GCF_000432295.1 Bacteroides sp. CAG:189 | reverse complement strand
CACAACTTTCCGGCGGTCAATGCCAACGTGTAGCCGTTGCACGTGCCATTATCGGTAATCCGGAAATTATTCTTGCCGATGAACCGACCGGTAACTTGGACTCGAAGATGGGGGCTGAAGTCATGGAACTTCTTCACCGTCTGAATAAGGAAGACGGACGGACCATCGTGATGGTGACCCATAATGAGGAGCAGGCCAGACAAACTTCGCGTACCGTTCGTTTCTTCGACGGACGCCAGATACAGTAATGATCCCGGACTACTCGCAGACCATTTTATAACTTAAAGAAATCATACAGATCATGAAAACAAATATATTCATAACTACTATCGTGCTTGTATTAGGAGCATTTTTCACTTTCTCACAAGCGCAGACCGACAAAACGATCACTCGTAATGAGTCCGTTTCACAATTCTCTTCCATCCGGTTCGAAGCTGTGGGCGATGTGAATTTTGAACAGTCATCCGAATATTCGCTACGCATTGAAGGCCCCCGGAAATTTGTAGAGAAGGTACTTGTAAAGGTAAAGAATGGAGAACTTATCCTTACTTACAAAGAGCAGAACAATAAGTCCAAAAGAGTGAAATTTTATATTACGGCTCCCGACCTCTCCCGTGTGAATATGGAAGGCGTAGGTGCTTTCCGTTGTGAGAAAAAGTTGGAAATGAAGGACCTTGAATTGAATATGAAAGGGGTAGGCTCCATCCGTATTGCCGATCTGGAGTGTAAAACGCTTCGTGCCCGAATGGAAGGGGTAGGGAAGATAAATGTCCATGTTCATTGTGTGAAGCTGGTAGCCAAAGCCGATGGAGTGGGACATATGACGTTGTCCGGATATGCCCGGAGCGCCGATGTCACCAGTGACGGCATAGGAGGTGTGAATACCCGTAATCTGCAAGTCGGAGAATAGAGGGATTTGTCAAATCGTAAATGATCTCAAAATGATTAAACTATATTTCAAACAAGCATTGGCACAATTGCGCCAGCAGCCCATCATCAGTCTCGTCAGCATATTGGGTACGGCGCTTGCCATCTTTCTCATAATGCTGGTGGTGATGATTCAACAGGTGAAAGTAGCCCCTTTCTCGCCTGAGAGCAACCGCGACCGTTTTCTGCATGTACGCTTTATGAGTATTACCAATAAAGAATGGGGAGGAGGTTCCAGTAACGGACCGATGAGTGTACAGACAGCCAAGGCATGTTTCAAGTCGCTTACAACTCCCGAAGCAGTAACCATTTATTGTGTTGCTGCCATAACTACTCCGGCTTCCATGCCGGGTACACCTGCCATCAGTATAGATATGCAACAGACGGATGATACTTACTGGCAAGTTTTTGACTTTGCGTTTGTCGATGGGAAACCTTATGATCAGGCTGCCTTTGAATCGGGACGTCCGGTAGCGGTTGTCACTGAAAGTGTAGCCCGCAATTTGTTTGGTACGACAAAGGCTGCCGGGCGCGAATTTTTGTTGAATCATGCGCCTTATACGGTAGCGGGAGTGGTGAAAGATGTTTCAGCTTTGGCGGATGCTGCTTATGCACAGGTATGGATACCTTATACTTCTACCGATCTGGCTCAAGATACGTGGAGCGACAATCACATGGGCATGATGAGTGCCACTATTCTGGCACGTGACCGTGACGATTTCGATGCCATTCGTGAAGAATGCGAGAAAGTCCGCCTGCAATATAATAATCTGTTGGCTGAAAACGGATATGAGTTGATTTATCGTAACCGTCCTTACGATCAGGAAAAGCAGGCGATAGCTTACGCCGCCAATTGGGAACCGGACCTGTCGGCGGCCCGGCGTCAACGGGTAATTATTTTCATCATTCTGTTGCTGGTACCTGCTATTAACTTGAGTAGTATGACACAGAGCCGTTTGCGCCAGCGTGTTTCCGAGATTGGGGTACGCCGCGCTTTTGGCAGTACCCGCACGGAGATGATCGGACAGATTGTGATGGAAAACTTAGTGGTCACTTTGCTGGCCGGTGCTGTGGGATTACTTTTCAGCATATTGTTTGCTTATCTCGGTAATGGATTGCTATTTGCCCAAGCTTATAGCATTACGCTCAATCCGCCGGAAGTAAATGCTTCCATTCTGTTGCAGCCTTCCACTTTTATGTATGCGTTGCTTTTCTGCTTTGTACTCAATCTTTTAAGCAGTGGTTTTCCTGCCTGGAAAGCGTCACGTACCAGTATTGTAAATGCGTTGGGAGGTAGAACCCACTAAATCGAATGAATGATGAACAAGAAACTATTTACACAGATAAAAAATGAATGGCACTCCAATCTTTGGATAGCGACGGAGTTGCTGTTGGTGAGCGTAGTGATGTGGTATGTTGTGGATTATATTTATGTGCAGTACAAGGTTTATACCGAACCGCGCGGATTCGATATTTCAAACTGTTATCTCGTGAGCATGGGGCAGCTTACCGACAAGAGTCCCGACTTCATACCGAATGATACGCTGATTGCCGAAGAAATAGATGAACTGGTCAACCGTATTGCCCGCCGTCCGGAAGTGGAAGCGGTGAGCCTGTCGCAAAATTCATATCCGTATAACGGGAGTAATAGCGGGACGGAAGTGAGATACGATACTTTGCAGTCTTATGGTTATGTGGTCCGCCGGTTTGTGACACCGGATTTCTTGAGAGTGTTTCGTTATCAGGGGACAAGGGGAGAGACTCCGGAACAGTTGGCAGAGATGCTTACGAAAGAGAATTTCCTGGCATCGGATAATTTGTATGAACGGAAATACGGCGTGAAGCTGACTTCATTGGTAGGAAAACAATTTTATCTGTTTGGAGATTCAGCGAAAACGTATAAGTTAGCTGCTTCTTTAAAACCGGTACGTTACTCGGATCATGAACAGGCTTTTTCTTCTTATTGCATGCTTTACAAATTAGGCCGCAGTTGGTATGATACTCATCTTGAACTTTGTGTACGTGTGAAAGAAGGACAGGATGTCGATTTTATGAACCGTCTGAAAGCGGATAGCGAGAAGCAGCTCCGGGTAGGAAATGTTTTTATTGCCGATGTTCGTTCATTTGCCGATATCCGGCGTAATTTCGAACAGGCTTCTATGAATGAGCTTCGTAATTACATTTTCGGTATGGTCTTTTTGCTATTGAATATTTTTTTAGGATTGTTGGGCACTTTCTGGTTTCGTACACAACAGCGCCGTAGCGAGATCGCCCTGCACAAAGCATTGGGAGGAACGAACCATACGATATTCAACCGCCTTCTGTCCGAAGGTCTGTTACTGCTTTTGATAGCTACCGTACCGGCCATTATCATAGACTGGAATCTGGCTCATGCCGAACTGAACTCCTGGATGAACGGAACCACATTGGAGACCGGCCGTTTTATTATCACCGTTGTTCTGACTTTTATTCTCATCGTCCTGATGATTGTGATAGGCATCGGCATCCCGGCGCGTAAAGCTATGAAGATACAACCGGCAGAAGCCCTGCGCGAAGAATAAAGGAATTGTAATCGTAAATTATAAATCGTCAAATCGTAAATCCTCTCCATGTTCAGACAATATTTTAGACAGGCCTTTCATCTTCTGATGGAGAATAAGTTACTTTCTGCCATCAGTATTGCCGGTACGGCACTTGCTATTTCGGTAGTGATGGTGATTATCATTCTGCTGTATGCAAAAACGGCTAATTACGAGCCGGAAATGAATCGTGACCGTACGCTTTATGTGAAGTGGTCGAGTGTTTATGAGAAGGAGGATAAAGATGCACGTAATTACAGCCGCCTGTCTCTTTATGATATACAGCAAATTTTCTATCCTCTCACGACTGCAGAAGCCGTATCTGCCATCTGTGAATATGGGCGTATGCTCGCTGTGGTTCCGGGGGGAGGAGAAGAGATCAACTGTCAATTGCTTTATACCGATGCCGATTTCTGGAAGGTATTTGAGTTTGGATTTCTTGCCGGACAACCCTATGATGAGGTTGCTTTCAAGGCCGGGCTGAAACAGGCTGTGATATGCGAGAGTGTGGCTCGGCGTCTGTTTGGTGGGGTAGAGACGGCAGTAGGGCGTCATCTTGAACTTAACTTTGTAGAGTTTACGGTTTGCGGTGTGGTACGTGATGTCAGTAAGTTTGCCGAACAGAGTTATTCGGAAATATGGTTGCCTTATACCACTAATACGGATATCAGCCGTATTGATCTTTCCGGATGGACCAAAGGGCATACAGGCAGTTTCCAGTGTTTTATCCTGGCCCGTTCTTCGACCGGCTTTCCTGAGATTCTTGCGGAAGTGAATACGAACTTGGCAAAATTGAATGCAAATGATCAGGATATGCAACTGGATTTGCTGGGGCAACCCGATACATTTTTTATTCAGATGCTTCATAAATACGCCCATGGAGGTATTCCGGCAAAAGAGGTAGTCATTCACTATGTGATTATTATTATCGTTATTCTGCTTGTGCCGGCTATCAACCTGTCCGGGTTGACGCAGAGCCGCATGCGGAAACGCCTTTCAGAAATTGGAGTGCGTAAGGCTTTCGGTGCCAACCGTTCGGTCTTGTTGAAACAGGTACTTGCCGAGAATCTGTTGCTTACGCTGATCGGTGGTGTGGCAGGACTTCTGTTCTCTTATTTTGCTCTTTGGCTGTTATCGGATTGGCTGTTGGCATCTGCATTATCGGTTGGAGGTACGGCCGCCATGAACGCGTCCATGATAAGTCCGTGGATATTTTTTGCAGCCTTAGCTTTCTGCTTGGTTCTTAATCTGCTTTCTGCCGGTATTCCAGCGGTTCGTGTGGCTCGTACAACGATTGTCAATGCACTAAATGAAAGGTAATTAATATGTTCAGACACATTCTTACAATTATATGGAATAACCGTCGTCACAATGGATGGCTGATAGCCGGTTTGTTTGTGATGTCTACTTGTATGTGGTATGCGGTAGATTATGTTTACACGGTTACGGTCAATCAGACCCGTCCTTTAGGATTCGACTGGCACAATGTGTATGCCCTCAATATCGGGGTACTGACCCCTGAAAGCCATAAATTTTTATCGGACAAACTTCATACCAAGAATGCTACAGGTGATTTTTACACTTTCATGGATCGCTTGGAACATCATCCGGCTGTGGAGTCTGTTTGTTATACACGCATGCATAAACATTATGTATGGACGAATCAAGGTGCCTCTCTTATTTACGATACAATTACTTGCAACAGTTGGATGCGTACCGTCAGTTCCGGATATTTCCGGGTATTTCGGGTGAAAGGGGCGGATGGAAGTTCTCCGGAACAGTTGGCAGGCAGGGCCAATCTTACCGATATTATCATTACGGATAATTTGGCATGCCAGCTCTTTCCCGGACGTTCTGCTGTGGGTGAATGGGTAAAAAACACCTTGAATGGCGACAGTGTACGTATTGCTGCCGTATGCGAAAATCAAAAGTATAATGAATTTACCTCCCACCAACGGGCTACCTACATACCGTTGCATTTCACACAAAAGCGTCCTTTTTACTATCTGGAGGCTCCCTATTTGGGTGTGTACATTCGTGTGCATCCCGATTCCGACGGTGATGATTTTATTCGTAGATTCCGTAAAGACATGCGTGAACAGTTGATGATCGGCAACTTTTATCTTGAAGATATGCGCCCTATGACCGATTTCCGGAACGAGCAATTGAAAGAACCTCGTAATGATTTGTATACCTATCTATCAGTGGCGGTATTCTTTTTATTGAATGCTTTTCTGGCAGTGTTGGGCACTTTTTGGTTTCGAACGCAGCAACGTCGTTCCGAACTCGGATTACGTGTAGCTTTGGGCGGTTCAAGAGTCAGTCTGTGCAGGCTTCTTTGGGGAGAAGGGGTAGTATTGCTCACATTGGCATTCATTCCGGCAATAGTAGTGGCGGCAAACTTGGGATTGGCAGAAATTGTATCCGATTATCCGGTTGAATTCACCTTGTTCCGTTTTGTTGCCGGTATTTTTATCACTTATCTATTGTTGGTATTTACCGTTTTTCTGGCTGTTTGGATTCCCGCACGTCAGGCTATGAAGATACAACCGGCAGAAGCATTGCGTGAAGAGTAAAAAAATAAAATTATATATCTGCGTTGCTTTCAAGATAATAGCGTATATTTGCGTGCATATTGTGAAACAACGCAGTTATGTAACTTTATGATCCGACAACGTTATTATACTCTTCTGCTTCTTTTATTTACGGCATTTTTAGAGATAGCTGCTGCTGAACAGACCTATAATGTTCTTTTTATACAATCATATACGAATCAGACTCCTTGGCACAATGACCTGACCCGTGGATTGCGTGACGGTTTCAGCAGTGAGAAGGTGAAAGTTAAAATCACGACGGAGTATCTGGATGCCGATTATTGGGCTTATCGATCCGAGCAGGTCATCATGAAGCGTATCTGCGACCGGGCAAGGGAAAGGGGCACCGATCTGATCGTGACATCCAGTGATGAAGCTTTCTATACCTTGTTTAATTGTGGAGATTCGTTACCCCGTCAGATACCGGTTGTCTTTTATGGTATTAAATATCCGGATGATGCGCTGATCTCTACTTTGCCGAATGTTTGCGGTTTTACCTCTAACCCCGACTTTTTTCTTTTATTGGAACAGGCGCATAAGACATTTCCGGAACGGAAGGAAGTAATTTGTGTGAATGATAACAGCTTTCTGAGTCTTGCCGGAAAAGAAGACTTCATGAATGAGTGGCAACGTTTTGTGAAGCGTTATCCAGATTATAAATTGCAGACCTATAATGTGCAGACGGGTAGTACGAGCAGTATAATCTCTTCTGTTTGTTATCCGCGCAATAGTCATGGACGTATTGTAATTGTTCCGAAGTGGTCTCCTTTCATGGCGTTTATCGGTAAAAACTCAAAGGCTCCTTTCTTCTCCTGTCAAAGTATTTCCTTGACCAATGGCGTATTCTGTGCCTATGATGCCGATCCGTATACCTCTTCGCGTATGGCGGGTGTACGGGCTTCCAAAGTGCTACGGGGAGCTTCTCCGGAGGAGGCCGGGATATCTGAGACTCCGGTCGAGTTTTTTTATGATTATAAGCAACTTGAGTTTTTTAAGGTAGACAAAGACCGGGTGAAACCGGGCATTATACTCAACGAACCTTATCTGGAAAAGTATAAGTTCTTTTTTATACTGTTTTATGCTTCTATCTTAGGCCTATTGATTTTGTTGGTTATTTGGCTGTTCCGGGTTAACCGGCGGGAGGCGAGACGCAGGGTACATGCACAGACTCGACTTTTGGTGCAGAGCCGTCTGGTTGCGCAGCGTGATGAGTTTGACAATATTTTCCATTCCATCCGTGAAGGTGTAATAACGTACGATGCGGACTATCGCATCCATTTTACCAATCTCTCTCTATTAAAGATGTTGCATCTTCCTACCGATGTCTCTGTCCGTCCTTATGAGGGGCTTCCGGCCGGTTCTATTTTTAAGATATATTCAAATGGAAAGGATATTCTGCGGGAGATGTTGAAGGAGGTGATTACGAAAGGGAAGAGTTGCCAGATTCCTCCCGACTCTTTTATGCAAGAAGTGCACAGTGGAATTTATTTTCCAGTTTCGGGAGAGATGGTGCCTTTACATGCGAATGGGGAGGTAACCGGAGTTGCTTTTTCCTGTCACAATGTATCCGATGAAGAGATGAAGAAGCGTTTCTTTGATTTGGCAATAGAAGAGAGTTCCATTTATCCGTGGCAGTTTGATATCCGTACGAATGTCTTTACATTTCCTTTGGGATTTCTTCAGCGTTTTGGCTTTGACGGTTCGGTTGTTACCATTTCGCGTGACGATATGGAAAAGACGGTTCATCCCGAAGAATTGGAACACATACAAAAACAGTTTGATTTAGCGTTGAAAGAGGGACGCAGTATCCGTATGAGTTTCCGCCAGCACAATGAAAACGGTGGATACGAATGGTGGGAATACAGAACTTCCGTGCTTGGAGGGTTGACGGCTGATACTCCATATAGTATTTTGGGAGTTTGCCAGAGTATCCAACGGTATAAAACAACCGAAGAGGAATTGACGATTGCCCGTGATAAGGCATTACAGGCCGATAAGCTGAAGTCGGCATTCTTGGCCAATATGAGCCATGAGATCCGTACTCCGTTGAATGCTATTGTCGGTTTTTCCGACTTGTTGAGCGATACCAGTGCTTTCACGGAAGAAGAGGTGGCACAGTTTATTGCTACCATTAATAAGAATTGCAGCCTGTTGCTGGCATTGATCAATGATATTCTCGATTTGTCGCGTATTGAATCCGGAACGATGGACTTCCAGCTTTCACGGCACAGTCTTCCTTTACTGTTGAAGAATGTACACGACTCCCAACAGTTGAATATGCCTCCCGGTGTGGAGTTGCTGCTGGATATTCCAGAAGGCAGTAAGAAATATATGGTGACGGATAACGTGCGTTTGCAACAGGTGGTAAATAATCTGATAAACAATGCTGCTAAATTTACGACGA
>NZ_HF991073.1:31896-127974 GCF_000432295.1 Bacteroides sp. CAG:189 | reverse complement strand
ACGACGAGCGGTTCAATTACTTTCGGGTATACGGAGGACGAAGACGGATACACTTCCTTGTTTGTGGAGGACACCGGTAAAGGGATTTCCAAAGAGGGAGTAAGGCATATTTTTGAGCGTTTCTATAAAGTGGATAATTTTACCCAGGGAGCCGGATTGGGACTGAGTATCTGCCAGACGATCGTAGAACGCCTGCACGGAACGATCAGTGTCACGTCTGAAGAAGGGAAAGGTACCCGGTTTACAGTCCGATTGCCTGATATCAGCGAATAAACGGCAAACGACGTTCGCTTGCGCACAAAGTGTTCGTTTTCGAACAGTCGAAGAATGAATTAATGTGCCGAAAATAAGTGATTTATCTTTTTGGCATACCGTTTGGACTCTTTGCTCACAGAAAATAATACTTTTATGAGAAAGAAGAATATACTGCTTGTTTTAGCGGCTTTTGTGTGTCCATTGATTCTTGAAGCACAAGACGAACGGAAAATAACACTCGGTGAAGCGATTGCTTTGGCTCGTACGCAGTCTGTTGATGCAGCTGTGGCTTTGAATGAATTGAAAACATCGTATTGGGAATACCGTACATTTCGTGCTGATCTTTTGCCGGAAGTCAATCTGACGGGGACATTGCCCAATTATAACAAATCATACAACTCCTATCAAAATTCAGACGGGACGTATGGCTTTGTCCGTAATAACTATTTAGGGCTTAGCGGAGATTTGTCTATCGATCAGAATATCTGGTTCACGGGTGGAAAGTTATCCCTTACTACGTCATTAGACTACATTAAGCAGTTCGGCGGGGAGGGGAAAGAAAAGTTTATGTCTGTGCCGGTCAGCTTGGAACTGACGCAACCCATTTTTGGCGTGAATAAATTGAAATGGGATCGTCGTATCGAACCCGTACGTTATGAAGAGGCAAAGGCGGCTTTTATTTCTGCTACGGAAGATGTGACCCGAAAGACCATTACCTATTTTTTTCAGCTGTTACTGGCTAAAGAGGTATTGGCTACTGCCCGGCAGAACCAGTTGAATGCAGAACATCTCTATAAGGTGGCGGGAGCCAAGCGGGAGATGGGACAGATTTCTGAAAATGAGCTATTGCAACTGAAACTTTCTGCTTTAAATGCGAAAGCTGCTGTAACGGAGGCTATGAGTGATCTCAATGCCAAGATGTTTCAGCTTCGTGCCTTCCTCGGAATGGGCGAGAATGAGAAATTGGAACCGGTATTGCCCGAATCGGTTCCGGATGTGCAAATAAAATATGATGTAGTACTAAATAAAGCATTGGAACGGAATTCTTTTGCACAGAATATTCGCCGTCGGCAACTGGAAGCAGATTATGCGGTAGCTACCGCACGCGGTAACCTGCGGAGTGTCGATCTTTTTGCAAGCGTCGGTTATACTGGCTTGGATAATGAGTTTGCCGGTGCTTACAATCATTTGCTCGATAATCAGATTGTACAGGTAGGAGTGAAAATCCCTTTTCTTGATTGGGGAAAGCGTCGTGGTAAAGTGCGTGTTGCCAAGAGTAACCGGGAAGTGGTTCTTTCGAAAATCCGTCAGGAACAGATGAATTTCAATCAGGATATTTTTCTGCTCGTGGAACATTTCAATAATCAGGCACAGCAATTGAGCATTGCCAAAGAAGCCGACTTGATAGCCCAGCAACGTTATAAAACGAGTATCGAAACCTTTCTGATCGGCAAAATCAATACGTTGGATCTAAACGATGCGCAAAACTCTAAAGATGAGGCGCGTCAGAAGCATATATCGGAACTTTATAATTATTGGTCTTATTTCTACCAGATTCGGAGCCTCACATTGTGGGATTTTGAAAGGGGGACGAAACTGGAAGTTGATTTTGAAGAAGTGATTAAATAATGTGCCAATATATCAATATGCCAATGTGCCAATTTCCATGCGGGATGCTATTCTTTTGATATAGCGCAGCACATTGGCACATTGGCATATTGGCATATTGAATAATTATTCTTATTTTTGCGCATATAAAACCACATACACATATGATACTAATCATTGATGATGACAGTGCTGTCCGTTCTTCTCTCAGTTTTATGCTGAAACGTGCCGGTTATTCGGCTTTGGCAGTTCCCGGTCCCCGTGAAGCGATGGATGTTGTTCGTTCTGAAACTCCGGATCTCATTCTGATGGACATGAATTTTACCCTTTCCACTACCGGAGAGGAAGGTCTGACGTTGCTTAAGCAAGTGAAAATATTCCGTCCCGATGTGCCTGTTATCTTGATGACGGCATGGGGAAGTATTCAATTGGCTGTGCAGGGTATGCAAGCCGGGGCATTTGATTTTATAACGAAGCCTTGGAATAATGCCGCTCTGCTGCAACGGATAGAGACGGCATTGGAATTGTCTGCTACGCCTGCCGAAATACCGCAGGAACAGAGTGATGCGCTGAATCGCAGTCATATTATAGGAAAGAGTCAGGGACTGACGGACGTTTTGAATACCATTGCCCGGATTGCCCGTACCAATGCTTCCGTGCTTATCACGGGAGAAAGCGGAACGGGTAAAGAACTGATAGCCGAAGCGATTCATATCAACAGTCAGCGTGCGAAGCAGCCATTTATAAAAGTGAACTTAGGCGGTATATCCCAGAGTCTTTTTGAGAGTGAAATGTTCGGTCATAAGAAAGGAGCTTTTACGGATGCGAGTGCCGACCGTATCGGACGTTTTGAAATGGCAAACAAGGGTACTATCTTCTTGGATGAAATTGGAGATCTGGACCCGTCGTGCCAAGTGAAACTGCTTCGTGTCTTGCAAGATCAGACATTTGAGGTGTTGGGAGATAGCCGTCCCCGAAAAACGGATATCCGTGTTGTTTCTGCAACGAATGCCGATCTACGTAAGATGGTAAGCGAACGTACTTTCCGTGAAGATTTGTTCTATCGTATTAATCTGATCACAGTAAAGCTACCGGCTTTGCGTGAGAGACGGGAAGATATTCCTTTATTGGCCCGCCATTTTGCCGATCGTCAGGCCGAAGTAAACGGATTGCCCCGCACAGAATTCTCTGCCGATGCACTTCAGTTTCTTACCCGCTTGCCTTTTCCGGGAAATATCCGTGAACTGAAAAATTTAGTGGAACGTACGATTCTGGTTAGTGGCAAACCGATACTCGATGCCTCGGATTTTGATGCCCAATATCTTCGACAAGATGAACCGAAAGCTGCTGCGGGCAGTGCGTTTGCCGGTATGACGCTGGATGAAATTGAACGTCAGACTATATTGCAGGCGTTGGAACGTTATAAAGGAAATCTCAGTCAGGTAGCTATGGCATTGGGCATCAGCCGTGCGGCGCTCTATCGGAGGTTGGAAAAATATGGAATTAGTTATTAGCCACTAACCCACTAATCACGTGCGTCTTAAAGGATACTTTTTTATACTTACCTTCTTTCTGATCATTCTTGGTGGAGTGATACTCTACTTTGGTGGCTGGATTTATCGGCCTTTATTATATGGATCGGAAATATTGATTGCTTTCCTGCTGATTTATCTTATTCTGTTTTATAGAAAGATAATAAAGCCGTTGGATACCATTGGTAGTGGTATGGAATTGCTGCGCGAACAGGATTTTAGTAGCCGGCTGAGCCTTGTGGGGCAATATGAAGCCGACCGGGTGGTAAATGTCTTCAATCGGATGATGGAACAGTTGAAAAACGAACGTCTCCGTCTGCGTGAACAGAATCATTTTCTGGACCTGTTGATAAACGCTTCTCCGATGGGGGTAATCATTACCAGTCTTGATGATGATGTGTCTCAGTTGAATCCGATGGCTGTAAAAATGCTGGGTGTCCGTTATGAAGAGGCGCAGGGGCAGAAACTTTCTTCCATAGATTCTCCGTTGGCTGCGGAACTGGCTGCTATTGCCCAAGGAGAGACCGTGACCGTTCGATTGAATGACTCGAATATTTATAAATGTACACATTCGTCATTTATAGACCGGGGTTTTCATCATCCGTTCTTTCTTATCGAAAGCCTGACGGATGAAGTGATGAAAGCAGAGAAGAAAGCCTATGAGAAAGTGATTCGTATGATCGCACATGAAGTGAACAATACAACGGCCGGTATCACCTCTACGCTCGATACGGTGGGGCAGGCTCTTTCCGAATCGGAAGGGATGGAAGATATTTGTGAGGTCATGCAGGTGTGTACGGAGCGTTGTTTCTCCATGAGTCGTTTTATTACCCGCTTTGCCGATGTAGTGAAAATCCCGGAACCCAATTTGGCTCCTGTCAATCTTAATGATCTGGTATTTTCTTGTAAACGATTTATGGAAGGAATGTGTACGGATCGGAACATTGCTATTACATTGGATATCGATGAGGAATTGGGAGATGTCAACTTGGATATTGCTTTGTTTGAGCAAGTATTGGTAAATATCATCAAAAATGCAGCCGAGAGCATCGGAAAGGATGGAAAAATACAAATACGTACCTCTTCTCCGGCAAGCATTGAAATAGTGGACAACGGTGAAGGAATAACAAAAGAGACTGAAGCTAAACTCTTCAGTCCCTTCTTTTCAACCAAACCGAACGGGCAGGGAATCGGTCTGGTGTTTATCCGTGAGGTATTGATGCGTCACGGATGTTCGTTTTCGCTTCGCACTTATGCCGATGGGCTGACACGGTTTAGAATAATATTTAATTAGTGATAAGTGAGTAGTATCGTTTATCACTTATCACTACTCACCAACTCTACTTCTCTTTCCATTCTTTTGCATATTCGTCCAATATGCGTTTGATGCCTTGGCCTATTTTTACATAGTCGGCTTCGTTCAAGTTGGCAAGAGAAACGCGGACGCTCCACTTGGGACCGGCAAAGCCACCGCCATTTAACAATACGAGTGATGTTTCGTTGGCGAGACGGAATACTACGTCTAATGGGTTGTAGCTCTTTTCCAAATATGTAACAAATTCATCGCCATAGAATTTTCGGGCCCATACCAGCATATCTATTTCGGAGTAATAACCGGCGCGTAACGGGTCTTCTACCAATGAGAAACCGGTGTTGTCCCACAAAGCATTCAGACGGCGACGGATGATATTCTGCATCTTTGTTTTATAATAATCTCCTTTGTCTAATAGGGAGAAAGAAGCGAACAGGCTCATTTGCATTTGCTGTGGTAGTGATAATCCTGCTGTATGGTTTAGCGCTACCTGACGGCTGTCGGCTACCATACGGTCGATGAATTTCATTTTTTCCGGATGTAAATCGAGGCTGGAATAACGCTTGGATAATATGGCTTTCTGCTCTTCGGGCAGGCGGGCAATCATCTTGTCATAGATATTGTCCTCATGGAGGGCAGTGACGGCAAGTCTCCATCCGGTTGCTCCGAAATATTTGGAGAAAGAATATACGCACAGTGTATTATGCGGTAACTCTGCCATAAGTGAACGGAAGTGTGGTATGAATGTGGCATACACATCATCCGTAATGATCATCAAGTTCGGATTATCATTTTTTACGATATTGACGATACGCGCGGTTGTTTCCGCACTTAATGCATAGCTGGGCGGATTGCTCGGATTGGTGATAAAGAGCGCTTTAATCTCCGGATTTTTTAGCTTATCGATGTCTTCGTCCTGGTATTGCCAGGTATGGAGTCCGTCGGCTGTCATTTTATCGGCAGAAATCTCTGTGACATTAAACTGATAACGGCGGAGCTGCGGTATTTCTATGTAAGGGGTGAATACGGGTACGAGCAAAGCGATGTTGTCTCCTTGGTTCAGCAGGAAATTTTCCTGTAAGGAATCAAAGATATAACACATGGCGGCTGTACCTCCTTCGGTGGCGAAAAGATCGAATGTGCCTTTTGGAGGACGCCGGTCGCATAATTCTTGGCCTAAATAATCCTGTATGAGGAGTTCGGTGAAATGCAGGATACGATCCGGCACAGGATATTGGTCACCGATGACGGCTTCCGCCCATTCATGAACGAGCGTATCCGGATCGGCAGCATGTTCCATCAGTAAATAGTTATAACTGTCTTTTAATAATTTTACTCCCGGTTCTTTACTGTTGTCTTTTAAAAATGCTTCAAAACGCGCGGCAATGCCTTCTTTTTGTGGGATTCCGGCAATGCCTTCGGGTAAAGATTGTACACGTGTACATTCGCTAAGTCCGAATTTTCCTAAAAGAAAAAAGGCTTCTCGGGGTTCCGTGGCTATCCAGTTCGGATTACCACGTCCGGCATTGAGCATGGTATGAGCCATTTTTTTTACGCTCTCGTCTGCCATGTCGATAAGGCGGTTCTTTAATTCAAATGGACTGATAGATTCCATCTTTTTGGCAAAACTTTTAGTGATGCCTGTGGTATTTGATTTCTTTTCCATAATTAAGTTTGGTTTATTTAGCCTCTCCCCAACCCTCTCCGTGGGAGAGGGAGGATAGATACTATGGTTTATAATTTGATTGCACATCTGACTTTACTTTCCAGCCTCTTGGGTGATCGTGTGTGATGTATGGTTTATAATTTGATTTCACATCTAACTTTACTCCCTCTCCCACGGAGAGGGTTGGGGAGAGGCCACCCCCTCCTACATCATCAGCACGATAAATACCCCCCAGATAATCAGTAACGTATTACCTACTGCATAGGTCACCGTATACCCCAGAGCAGGGGTTTCACTTTCGACAGCATCCTGTATGGCTCCCAATGCGGCGGTAGTCGTTCTTGCTCCTGCGGTACACCCGAGGGTCAGTGCCGGGTGAAATTTAAATAAGTATCTTCCCATTAACAGGCCACTGATCAATGGGATGGTAGTAGCTGCTGCTCCGACAAGGAAGAGGCTTGCACCTACTTCTTGAAAGCCGGTGACGAAACTTGGACCGGCGGCAATACCCACCACGGCAATGAACATGTTCAATCCGACGTTGTTCAGTACCCATAAGGAAGGTTCGGGGATACCGCCGAAAGTCGGGTGTTTACTGCGTAGCCATCCGAAGAGGAGACCGGCAATCAGTGCGCCGCCACTTGTTGATAAACTTATCGGGATACCACCCAAATGAATAGATAGCGCGCCGACCAATCCACCGACGAGAATACCGAGCCCAACGAATATCATATCCGTTTGATTGGTAGGACGATCGATGTATCCCATCTGTTTGGCAGCAGTTTCCACTTCATGCTTCATGCCGGTCAGCTCGAGCATATCCCCGGAATCTACCACGGTCTGTGCCAGTACAGGAACATGGATACCTGCACGCTTGATGCTGCGGATACTGACACCATGCATGAATTTTTGCGAACGGATGGCTGATACGGTTTCTCCGGCAAAAGTTTTTCGTGTCACCATTACGGGGAGTGTTTCGGCAGGAAAGTCGAGTAGCTGTGCATCTATTACCTCCGGTCCGAGCCAGTCTTCTTCACCAATCACAAATTCACGGCGGCCACTGAGTACCACTTCATCGTTTTCTTTCAGGATAAGATTGGGCGTTACTTCTTTTACGACCCCTCTTTGGCGGATGCGTTCTACGAAAAGGCGTTTCCCTTGTTCATTCAGGTAACTTTCAAGATCGGTAACGCGTTTTCCTTTTCCAAACCATTTATTGGTTATTTTGTAGGCGCGGAATACGACGGGTCGCAAGGCGGGGGCAAATCCCGGTTCATCGGCTTCCGAGCTCCCCATTTGAGCTTCCAGTTCCCGGCAGTCGGCTTTTACTTTTTCCAGCCCACCTAAAAATTTCGGACCGAGTGATGCCAGTATCCAAGCGGAGCCGGCTGTACCGAAAATATAGGTTACGGCATATGCCACGGGAATTGCATTGATGAAAGTGGCTTTTTGCGCATCGCTGATACTGAGTCCGTTGATTGTATCTTCGGCCACTCCGATAACGGCGGAAATCGTTTGTGAACCGGCTAACAGTCCGGCTGCCTCCCCTACGTGGTAACCCATTATTTTTGCCAATGCCCAAGCGGAAACAAGGCTGACGATACACATCAGTACGGCAAACCCCACTTGGGGCAAACCGTCTTTTTTCAGTCCGCGAAAGAACTGCGGTCCTACTTTGTAGCCCACGGCGAAAAGAAAGAGCAGAAAGAATACTGCTTTCATCGGGCCGTCTACTGTAATATCTAATTGTCCTACCAACACGCCTACCAGCAGGACGCTTGTTACGGTACCGAGTGAGAACTTTCCTATTTTCAACCGGCCTATCCAGAATCCTGCAAAAAGTGTTAGAAAAATGGCTAACTCAGGATGTACCCTCAGTTGATTTATAATCCATTCCATAATTAAGTTGTTTTAGGTTTATATATTCGGTTCGTTTAATACTTAGTACAACAGTATTTCGTGAAAAGTGTTTCGTTAAACCTTCATTTCATCATGTTAAACTTTCTGTTTGATAGCGTACCTGTATGTATCGATCTGTTTATGTATTGATGTGTTAATTTATAAAAAAAAGGTAACAGGCAGAGTTTGTTTAATAATTGATATAGAATGATATATCTGAGATTGGTAAATTCGGACTACATAGGTTATAAGTACTCTTTAAGGGGATAATATGCCAAATAGAACAATTAATCCGACTATTAGAACTTCTTTAGGTATGCAGGAGAGCCTAACTTTGTAGGCAATTTTAATTTATCTAAAACAACAGAAATGGAACAAGAAATTAAACCGGCATCAGGACGTCTTGGCGTCTTGGTTGTAGGTGTTGGTGGCGCAGTTGCTACCACTATGATAACAGGAACACTGGCTTCTCGCAAGGGATTGGCAAAACCAATAGGTTCTATTACACAGATGGCCGCAATGCGCATGGAAAATAATGAGGAAAAACTCATTAAAGACATCGTACCTTTAACAGATTTGAACGACATTGTATTCGGTGGATGGGACATTTTCCCTGACAATGCTTACGAAGCTGCTATGTATGCTGAAGTATTGAAAGAAAAAGACCTGAATGGGGTGAAAGAAGAATTGGAGGCTATCAAACCGATGCCCGCCGCTTTCGACCATAATTGGGCCAAACGTCTGAACGGAACTCACATCAAGCAGGCTGCTACCCGTTGGGAAATGGTAGAACAACTTCGTCAAGATATCCGCGATTTTAAAGCTGCTAACAACTGCGAACGTATTTCAGTGTTGTGGGCTGCAAGTACAGAGATCTATATTCCTCTGTCGGAAGAACACCAGTCATTGGCTGCCTTGGAAAAAGCAATGAAAGAAAACAACACGGATGCCATTTCTCCAAGTATGTGTTATGCGTATGCTGCTATTGCAGAAGGTGCTCCGTTCATCATGGGTGCTCCTAACTTGTGTGTAGATACTCCGGCTATGTGGGAATTCTCCAAGAAGATGAATGTGCCTATTTCCGGTAAAGACTTCAAGAGCGGTCAGACATTGATGAAAACGGTGTTGGCACCGATGTTCAAAACTCGTATGTTAGGCGTTAGCGGTTGGTTCTCTACTAATATCTTAGGTAATCGCGACGGTGAAGTTCTGGATGATCCTGCAAACTTTAAAACAAAAGAAGTCAGCAAATTATCTGTGATCGATAACATCTTCGAACCGGAGAAATATCCTGACTTGTATGGTGACGTATACCACAAAGTACGTATCAATTATTACCCTCCTCGCAAAGATAATAAGGAAGCGTGGGATAACATCGACATCTTCGGATGGATGGGCTATCCGATGGAGATAAAAGTAAATTTCCTTTGTCGCGATTCTATCCTTGCTGCTCCTATTGCACTCGACTTGGTTCTGTTCAGTGACCTGGCTCTTCGTGCGGGCATGTGCGGTATACAGACTTGGTTGTCATTCTTCTGCAAGAGCCCGATGCATGATTTTGAACATCAGCCGGTACATGACTTGTTCACACAATGGAGAATGGTAAAAGAAACATTGCGTAATATGATCGGTGAAAAAGCACCGAGTTATCTCGATTGATACTGATAGAATGAAATATGCACTCATTGCAGCCGGACAAGGTTCACGTTTGGTCTCAGACGGAATCCAAGTACCTAAACCTTTGGTGAAGGTAGGAGGTGAACCTTTGTTGGGGCGCTTATTGCACATTTTTCTTAATAATAATGCAGACTCGGTCTGCATTATTATTAATGAAGAAATGACAGAGGTCCGTGATTTCCTGGAACAGCAACATTTGCCGGTGCCGCTTCACGTTGTGGTGAAGTCTACTCCCGATTCATTTCATAGCTTTTATGAACTGATGCCTTATTTGAAGGGAGAAGGTAAATTTTGTCTTACTACGGTAGATCCGATTTTCCGTGAACCGGAGTTTTCGGATTATATCCGTGCTTTTCGGGAGAGTGATAAAGAGGATGCCTTGATGGCAGTAACTGACTTTATCGATGACGAACGCCCGTTATATGTCAAGACCCATCCTGATAATCTGAAAATTGTGGGGTATGCCAGTGAATCGTATCCCGATTGCCGGTACATTTCCGGGGGAATTTATTGTATGAATCAAAAGGCTCTTTCTCTGTTGCCTGCTGCCATGGAGAAAGGAGTATCTCGTATGCGTGGCTTTCAGCAGTATTTAGTGGACGCTGGACTGCAGGTACAGGCCTATCCTTTTTCAAAGGTAATAGACATCGATCATGCAACAGACGTTGAAAAAGCCGAACGCTTTTTAGAAGAACAGACTATTAAATGAAATCATATACTTTTGCGGGAATACAGCGATATTCCCTTTTCTCTCCCAATCATGTCGGGAACGATGCTGCTATCTTTTCTGCTGTGGCCCAGTATCTGGAAGAAAATGGCCATAGGGTCAATCTATATACCGAGCAGGAGTTTCTGACCAATCCTTTAAATGAGAAGTTTGTTTTCACAATGATGCGTAGCAAAGCTGCTGTCCGTAACTTGCAAAAAGTTGAAAGAAAAGGAGTGGTGGCTGTCAATTCTGCTTTCGGCATTGAGAATTGCACGCGTGAGCAGATGACTGCTTTATTATTAAAACATCAGGTTCCTCATCCCGAAAGCCTTATCTGGGATGTTCACGAGGAACTTCCGGTTAGTCTTATCGAATCGGAATTCGAACCCTGCTGGGTGAAGCGTGCCGATTTTCATGCCATCCATAAAGAAGATGTGACGTATATACGGACTTGTAGCGAGTTGCGGGAAGTGATGGCCGAATATGCGTTGCGCGGTATCGAGCGTGTCGTGATAAACAAGCATCTGGCAGGTGATTTGATCAAGTTTTACGGTGTTTCCGGTACCGGATTTTTCTATTGGTTCTATCCGTTGGAAGGACATCATAGCAAATTCGGTTTAGAAGCTATTAATGGTGCTCCGAAAGGTATCTCCTTTTCAGAGGATGCGTTGCGTCATATTTGTGATGAGGCGGCGAAAGTGCTGCAAGTCGATGTATATGGCGGTGATTGTATCGTATCTCCGGACGGCAGCATTCGTATTATCGATTTTAACGATTGGCCGAGTTTTGCCCCTTGTCGTAAAGAAGCGGCCATAGCCATCGGGCAGGCTGTTCTGCAAAAAACTAAAAATGCGGATTTATGAGTAATGAAATAAGTAAAAACGGATTGGAAGCAACTTTGAAATCGGCGGATACCGAAGAGTGGATCGATTTGTTGTTTTACCGTCCTGTCGGTTACCGATGGGCGCTTCTTTTTCATAAAATGGGAGTTACTCCCAATGCGATAACGATTGCTTCCATCTTTTTGGGAGTTGCGGCAGGGATATTGTTTTATTACAACGATCTTTTGCTGAATGTGATAGGCATGTGCCTGTTGGTTTGGGCCAACATGTACGACAGTGCCGACGGACAACTGGCACGTATGACCGGACAGAAGTCCGAGATCGGACGGATATTGGACGGTGTGTCCGGTGATTTTTGGTTTATCTCTATCTATGCAGCCATCTGTTTGCGCTTGACTCCGGAGTGGTCTTATTGGATCTGGATACTGGCAGCCGTGACCGGCTTGTGTCATAGCAAGCAGGCAGCAATGGCCGATTATTACCGGAACATTCATCTTTTCTTTTTGAAAGGGAAATCGGGTAGCGAACTCGATAATTATGTGCAGCAAAAAGCCATTTACAACTCTTTGTCCTGGAAAAAAGATTTCATCCGGAAACTCTTCCTTTGGTTTTATTGCGATTATACCCGTTCTCAGGAGCGTCTTACTCCGGCTTTCCAACGTTTTTTCGCTTTGTTGCAGCAACGATACGGTGCAGTGGCTCCACAGGAGATCCGTGACGAATTCCGCCGGGAGAGTCTGCCGTTGATGAAATACACCAACATTCTCTCTTTCAATACCCGGGTGACCGTTCTCTTCATCAGTCTGCTCATCAATGAGCCGTGGCTGTATTTTGTTTTTGAACTCACGGTGCTGAACGGACTGTTGATTTATATGATCTGGCAGCACGAGCGGTTGAGTAATAAGTTGTACAAAGAAATACAGATGTCATAATGAATAGCAAATTCCGAAATATCTTTCTGGTCTTTGGAGTGGTGGCTGTGGTTATCATGCTTTTCACGTTCGATGTGTCGTACGATGATTTGCTGAATAATTTAAGGCGTGCCGGTTTTTACCTTCCGTTGGTTTTATTACTTTGGCTGTTTATCTACTTGATAAATACCCTTTCGTGGTATATCATTCTCCGGAGTGGAGGAAAAACCTCTCCGTTGGGTTTTATGCAGTTGTATAAGTTTACGGTTTCGGGATTTGCCCTCAATTATGTCACTCCGGTGGGACTGATGGGAGGAGAGCCTTACCGGATCATGGAGCTGACTCCGTTTGTAGGGATGGAAAGGGCTACTTCGTCGGTCATTCTCTACGTGATGATGCATATCTTTTCGCATTTCCTGCTGTGGCTCAGTTCCGTATTTATTTATGTCTGTGTTTATCCGGTAAGTTGGGAGATGGGGATTGTTTTGGGATTGATAACCGCTCTCTGCCTGTTTCT
The DNA here is from genome assembly GCF_000432295.1 of Bacteroides sp. CAG:189. NCBI lineage: Bacteria > Pseudomonadati > Bacteroidota > Bacteroidia > Bacteroidales > Bacteroidaceae > Bacteroides > Bacteroides sp. CAG:189. The sequence goes on along the minus strand of NZ_HF991073.1, from coordinate 115,046 downwards.
CGGCACTCTGTTTGTGAAAGGATATCGTCATGGCATGGCGGTGGCATGTGTACGTATGGGAAGCCACATCCCTTTTTTGAAGCACCGTGTCATTCGTTTCTCGGAAACCCATAAGGAGAAACTTGAAAATATAGACAAACAGATTGCTTTGCTTCATCAGCAGAAAAAGAGTACTTTTTACAGTGCTTTGTTTTTGGAATATTCGGCGAGAATCGTCAGTTGTCTGGAAGTATGGCTCATTCTGAATGTGCTGACTACAAATGTCAGTTTTGTAAACTGTATCCTCATCGTGGCTTTTTCTTCCTTGCTGGCCAATTTGCTGTTTTTCCTTCCCATGCAGTTGGGAGGGCGCGAAGGTGGTTTTGCTTTGGCAGTGGGAGGACTTTCCCTATCGGGAGCCTATGGTGTGTATGCGGCACTTATCACACGGGTACGTGAGTTGTTCTGGATCGTTATCGGTCTTGCATTAATGAAAATAGGAAATAAAAAATGATACATACGGAAAAAGTAAAAGCGCTGGCTTTTGATTTTGGCGGTACACTCGATTCGCCGTTTATGCATTGGATGAAGATTTATCTGAAGCTCTATGGCGAGGAGTTGCACTTATCGCTTACGGGAGAGAATTTCAGAGACTCTTATGTGTATGCCGAACAGATGATGGAGCGCCTGCAACTGGTGAAACCCTCACATTCATTGCTTGAAACACAGTCTTTCAAAACCCGTCTGCAATTTGATGATCTGATCAGAAGGGGGATTCTGCCGGATACGCAAGAGAACAGGGAAGAACTGCCAGAGCGTGCGGCACGTCTTGTGACTGATTTTTCTTCCCGTTATGTGATTCTTTCGAAAGAGGTGTTGGAACCGTTGTCAAAACGGTATACATTGTTGTTGGTATCCAATTATTATGGTAATTTGAAGAAGATAGTAACCGATTTGGGTATCGTATCTTATTTCTCTTCAATAACCGATTCTACACTGGAAGGAATCCGCAAACCGGATGCTGCTTTGTGGAAGTTAGCTATCGACCGTGCCGGATTTGCTCCGGACGAGGTGGTCGTGATAGGCGATTCGGTGAAGAACGATATTCTTCCGGCTTTGTCTTTGGGGTGTCAGGTGGTGAAAGGGTGTCCTTCTATGGCTGATGTAACCGAAGATGTGTCCTGCATCACTTCCTTGAAAGAACTGCTGGACATTTTGTAACAGGCTCTCTTTTAATTGGAGAAGTTATTATTGTTTGCCTTACACTTCTTTCTGGCAGGTACTCCTTTTTCCCAAAGGAAGAGAAGCCATGCAGCGTGATTTTTACATTGGATGGAGGTGAAATAGATAATTAAAAAAACAGAAGTCGATGAATAATTTTATCTTTTACAGTCCCACCGAATTTGTATTCGGTAAAGATACGGAAGCGCAAACAGGCGCTTTGACTGTTAAGTATGGTGCTAAGAAAGTGATGATTGTTTATGGAGGCGGTTCGGTGATACGCAGTGGCTTATTGTCACGTGTGGAAAGTTCACTGAAAGGAGCTGGAATCGAATACTGCATGTTGGGTGGCATACAGCCCAATCCGATCGATACCAAAGTGTACGAAGGTATCGATCTCTGTCGGAGTGAAAAAGTCGATTTTTTGTTGGCTGTAGGCGGTGGATCGGTGATAGATACTGCCAAAGCGATAGCTGCCGGCGTTCCTTATCCCGGTGATTTTTGGGATTTCTATATTGGTAAGGCCAAAGTGACGAAAGCTCTGAAAGTAGCGGTAGTGCTTACTATTCCTGCCGCCGGTAGCGAGGGTTCCGGTAATACCGTTATCACCAAAGTTGATGGCTTACAAAAACTAAGTCTCCGTGTGCCCGAACTGTTGCGTCCTGTTTTTGCGGTGATGAACCCCGAACTTACCTATACGCTTCCCCCTTTTCAGACGGCTTGTGGCATTGCCGATATGATGGCGCATATCATGGAACGTTATTTCACCAACACGAAGGAGGTGGAAATCGCTGATCGTCTTTGTGAAGGAACCCTTCTTGCTATTATCAAAGAAGCGTCTACGGTGATGAAAGAGCCGGAGAATTACGGTGCCCGCGCCAACTTGATGTGGTGTGGAACTATTGCCCACAATGGTACATGTGGAGTCGGTTGTGAAGAAGATTGGGCTTCTCACTTTCTGGAGCATGAGATCAGTGCCATTTACAATGTGACTCATGGTGCCGGCCTTTCCGTAATTTTCCCTGCCTGGATGACTTGGATGACAGAACACAATATGGATAAGATCGTTCAATATGCTGTTCGTGTATGGGGTGTTCCGGAAGCAGATGATAAAAAAGCGGTTGCTTTGGAAGGGATCGCCCGGTTGAGAGCTTTTTTCAAATCCATTGGTTTGCCTGTTACTTTTAGAGAGTTGGGTATTGAGCATCCGGATATTGACCGTCTGGGCGATAGTCTTCATCGAAATAAAGGCGAGTTGGTAGGCAATTATGTGAAGTTGACAAAAGAAGACAGTAAAGAAATCTACCGATTGGCTTTGTAAGGAAAATACCAATATACGTACTGCCCCGTTACATATATCCTAATTTATCGTTAGGTATATTGTAACCATGTTAATAACGTATTCTTGTATACGGAGAATAGTTGTTATTGATTCATGAAAAAAAATATTTATTCTATTGATATATAATAATTTAATAGGCGCAATTTCTATTTTAGAAGTTAGAAAGAACTTTTTGAATTGGAGGGATGCTTTATTTATACTTGTCAATTAAGTAACTTCGTTATTGTCTGTATTGGACATTTCATATTGACAGATTTCTGTTGTTTATATGTAATGTGTTGATTCTTAACAAGTAAAAAGTAATTTTTTATATTACATAAGAGTATGTATTTTTGATTGTGTTAACGATATACTTTTACTATGCAAAAGTGTATATTCTTCATATGGAAAAACATATACCTTTGTATGATAAAAATCTATTGTTAATTATCTATGTTAATAATGTTAGTGTAAAATGTGAGAGACAGCATCTTTTTATAAAAAATCCGGTTTGGATAAAGAGTGTATAGAGCAGGAAGGCATTCATTTAGAAAGACAGTGTAGCTGGCGAGAGAACGTAATAGATGATATATCGAAAAAACTATACCCTAAAAGTTAGATATAAAACTTTTAGGGTATAGTATTATTATAACCAGAGGTATATCAAGATTATCCGAAGTTATTGGCGTTTTTATTTTGTACCGTACGCACCAAAGTGAGCTTGTACGGCTGGTGAGGTATATGTTTTTCCACCTACGCTTAGTCCGGTCGTACCGAAGTATGGAGCTGCAAAAGTCTCGGAAGCGGAAGCTGCACCCGACAATACGGGAGAACTGGATTGTACATGGAAATCCCAATTGTCATTGTAATCGTACGAAGTAAGTTTTGTGCTATTGATGTCAAAATTCACAAACTTCGGATCTTTGGAATCTGTTTGGGTAGCGATGATGCTGTGGGCATCGACAACGCCTTGATAGTAGCTTTTGTGTGCATAATTGTAGCCTTCCCAAGCATAGGCTACGCCACTCTCTTTTTCGCCGTTGAATACGATATCACTTTTTTGATTGCCTGAAGCATAGTAATTGTAATCGATGACAGAAGCTGAGGCATAACCCTCTTCCGGATCGTTGGGCAGATTGTAAGAAGGAGTTTGAGCACGGAACTTACAGTTTACCATTAGATTGTTGAATACATTGGCCAAAACATTCTTTTCTGCATATACACAACCGCCTTTTTCTCCGTCGCGGCGCCATCCTGCATTTATGATAGTATTGTTGTAAGCTTGTATTTTGGCCTGTTTTCGTGTTTCGCTCTGACCGGAACTCGACAGTTTCAAACCATTGGTGTTAGGACTGAACATTACATTGCCCGCTACATCTGCTACACAACCACATTTTACATTTACAGCTTCAGCACCATCAAAACCGTTGGCAGCAAAGATGTTGTTGGCAATAATGGCGTTACCTCCCATCATGTAGATACCGTCCGACCAGCCGTTGCGCAGGATGGAGTTGGTGATGACATAACGTCCGTTTATATTATTTGTTGTAATTTGCGGATATGCATCGTCACCGGCAGTGTATTCTTCTCTGTTGGCTGCAGGAGAACCTGTTATTACTTGCCCACCGGTATATTCGATGATGGTATGGTCAATCAGCATCTCTGCGCAATTGGCTGTTGCCACGATACCACCCCACATGGCATCTTCGTTGAAAATATTATTGTGTGTACGTAGTTCTTCGGCTATGGAGAAACGTATAGGGTTTGTAATTGTACCTTTACAATAAAGGTTGCCGTCAACGGTAAATTCGATGGGAGCGTGATTGGCTCCTACACCATCCGTGCTGAATATAACCTGTACCCCTTCTTCGATGGTTAGTGATTTGCCGGCAGGTACGGTGAGGTGTCCCGTTACGTTGATGGTTGAATGGGCTTCCCAGATACCTTCCACTTCTCCTGATACGTTTTCGGTTGTTCCCTGTTCCTCATCATTATTACCTTTGATATCATTGTCATCGCTACAGGCAGTCCAGGTCATAGCCATCAGGACTGCATAAATAAAATAATGTTTTAGTTTCATAATTGAATGAATATTGGTTAATGAGTAATTTTCTAATAATGGATAATGAGTGTTTAATCTGTTTTGGGGTGAAAGGTCAGAGCCTGAAACGTGCTCCGATCATCAGTGACTGTCCATGCCATGATTTACGTTCCACCAGATTACTGTTATCACGTTCGCTATCTACATTTGCGGTACGTTCGCTTTGGTGTACATAGCGTAATACCGGTATGTTGAGTAAGTTAGATGCTTTCAGGAAAAGACAGAAACCACGTGGCAGTGTTTTTTCAATTGAAGCATCCAGTTGAGTATATCCTTTTTCCCAGATATCGTTGTCTGCCCAATTGGAGATATCGCTTAATCGTTTGCCGGTGTATCCCATGGCTAACTGTCCTTCCCATCCGTGTTTGCTGTCTTTCAGTAGAAAAGAGATATTGGCTACATGAGCTGCTTGTCCGAATAAAGGGCGTGATTGGGTGGTGGTAGTTACTTCCGACCCCTGCATTACACGTTTTTCTGTTGTTATTTTAGAATAGGTATAGGTGTAGTTGGCTTTGATACCCAGCCAGTTGAAGTATTTTAAAATATCCACTTCCAATCCCCAATTGTTGGCCATACCAAAATTCATTGGTTTGTAATAGGTATCCTGCCCTTCATTGAGTAGACCATATTCGATCGGGTCTTTGATATTTTTATAGAACAGTCCTACCATGAGTTGTTCGGATGATCGGGGAAAGAATTCATAACGCAGGTCGATATTATCAGCTACGGTATGCTTTAGCTCGGGATTTCCCTTCTCCTTATAGTCTTCATTGATGATGGAGTAGGGTACGATTTCAAAAAAACTGGGACGGTTGATGGCCCGTGCATAGGAGAAACGCAGGTTTCCATTGGAATGTATTGCATATTTGGCATGAAAGCTGGGTAATATGTCGGTATAGCGTTGGTTACCTTCGGGAGCGGCGTTTTCCGTAGGAAACTTTAAAGTATATCCTTGATCGGTATGTTCTATACGTACGCCGGCAATAAGTTCCCATTGACTGATTGTATATTTCACCATACCATATCCGGCCCCGACTTTTTCAGTTGCATCATAGTTTAACGGGTCGCTGATATTTCCGTAAGCACGTGGCGTGAACTGTATTTCATCAAAGTTATGCCAGTCTTTGTCGATATATTGCGGATTACCCGAACCTGTAGCGGAGTTGAATGTATATTCATTAAAAAAACTGTCACGTTTCTTGTCACGATACATACCTCCGGCCAAGAAATCCAATACGCTGTTGCTGCCGGTTTTCCATTTATAAGAGAGGTCGATATATCCTGCGAGGTCTTTGTCTGAGTTGTGCTCCCAACGGCGTGTAGCTGCACCGGAGGATGCTACGTGCGAACCGATGAGGAATATTTCGGCATTGTCCGGGGTTTCACTGTACGCTTTTGAGTAGACAGCCGACCAGTTCAGCTTCAATGTGCCATCATTCAAAAAGAGATGTTCTCCCCTCAACGTAGAGTTGTATATGTATTGATGAACCCATTTCATCCGGATGGCACGGTCTTGATCGTCCGAGCCATCACGTACTTCGGCTTCGTCCATATCCATATAGCCGTTGTACCAGGTCAGTTTATGATTGCGGTTAAAGTCATAGTCGAGATTGGCATGCGCGCCGATACGGGTCTGTTGTGTGGAGTAATTCCTGTATTCGATGCCGTTACGCGTTTTCCCCGGTTGATAATAAAGTTCGCTTTCTTTGCCGCGATAGGTATTTAGGTAGCTTCCAGCCAGCATAATACCTAACCGTTCGTTGAAAAAACGATCTCCGTAGGAGAGACCGGCAGTAAGGTCGGGTAACGGACGTTTCCATGTCATATGGAGATTGTCGGTAGTGAAATCCTTCATGGTGACTTTATAGTTTTTGGGAAATCCTGCCGCTTCATAAGGAGATTTTGAAGAAATGTCATTATGAGCAAACGATTGGAAGTCTCGCCCGAGGTACATTGCATTGTACCCTGTGGAAAGATTGACCGTGAACTGACGTTCCGACGGAGCGTCTTTCATTACAAGGTTGACAGCTCCGCCGATTCCGTCGCCTTCAAGGTTGGCGGTGAGTGATTTGGTCACTTCCAGACGGTCGAGCATTTCTGAAGGAAAAATATCAAGTGGTACAAAGCGGTTTTTATTATCCGGACTCGGTATTTTTACTCCGTTTACTAACGTATAGTTATATCGTTTGTCCATCCCCCGAAGGATGGCATATTGTCCTTCTCCGCTGCTATTACGTTCAATGGTTACTCCCGACATACGCTGTATGACATTGGCTACCGTAATATCCGGAGAGAGTTCGATGGCTTTTGCGCTCATTACATTCACCACGTTCATTGCCTGTTTTTCAATGGCACGTGCTCCGGCTTCGGTGCGTCCCGGATTACGGGCAGTGATAGTGACACCTTCCAGTAGAATGTCATCGCTATCTAATGGGATCTCTATTTCCGAGTCTTTTTGTTCTATCTGGAGTTCATAACGCTTATAGCCTACATATGTACATATGATTGTAAATTTCTCATGGGGTACTGAAAGGTTGAAACTTCCATCCAGTCCACTGACTACACCTTTTGTAGGGTTTTCTTTTACTATGATGGAGGCTCCGATAATTTCCTCCCCTGTTTTTGAATCTCTGATTTTACCTTTAATTTCTCTGGCATTTGCACCAAACGATAATAGTAGGAGTAAACTGATAGCTGCTTTTAATTTCATAAAGAATGTTTAACCTTTGTTTTTCCGGTGCAAAAGTAGAGGGCATGAATTTCATCACTGTTGCAGGAATATTTCATTTTTATTACCAAACAGGATGCCGGTATGGTGTAATAGAAATGTAATTGTTTTGTCGTTTTTTGGTAAAAGTCATTGCGATGGAAAACCATTACCTTTGCAGCGTTTTCAATAATATATTATATTAAAAGTATGAAAATTAGAAATCTATTTTTTCTTGCCCTGTTGATTATAAGTAATTGGGCTGGTGCTCAGATCACCGATTATTCTGTCTTTGAGGATAAATTGAATTTTTACGTAGCCAATGATTTGGGACGTAACGGATATTACGATCAGAAACCTATTGCTGAATTAATGGGGATAATGGCCGAAGAGGTAGGTCCTGAATTTATTCTTGCTACGGGTGATGTACATCATTTTGAGGGGGTACAAAGTGTGAATGATCCTTTGTGGATGACAAATTATGAACTTATTTACTCGCATCCAGAATTAATGATAGACTGGTTTCCTCTGTTGGGTAATCACGAATATCGTGGTAATACGCAGGCAGTATTGGATTATAGTAAGGTGAGTCGCCGTTGGGAGATGCCTGCCCGTTATTATACTAAGACATTTGAAGAAAAAGGGACTACATTGCGTGTGGTTTGGGTAGATACGGCTCCGATGATCGATAAGTATCGTCAGGACAGTGAGCAATATCCTGATGCTTGTAAGCAGGATTATCAGAAACAACTGGCATGGATAGACTCTGTATTGACTGTTGCCAGTGAGGACTGGGTGATCGTAGCCGGACATCATCCCATTTATGCGGAGACTTCGAAGTCGGATAGCGAACGCATTGATATGCAGGCGCGTCTTGATCCGGTTCTTCAAAAACATAAAGTAGACATGTACATTTGCGGACATATCCACAATTTCCAACATATACGTGTCCCGGGAAGCAATATTGATTATGTCACTAATTCGGCTGGTTCATTGGCGCGTAAAGTGAAGCCGATTGAAGGAACGGTTTTCTGTAGTTCTGATCCGGGCTTTTCTATTGTTACGGTTAGTTCAGAGAAACTGGAATTGCGCATGATTGATAAGAAAGGTAACGTATTGCATACGGTGACCAGGCAAAGAAAATAAATGTTGTCACATCTGTAAATGTTACAGTCTGTACCGGAAAAAGATAACGACGTTTAATGGTTTCCATGGATAATAAAGTTTTGGATATAAACATTATTGTCCGTGGGAATTGTTTGTTTTAATATTTCCGGAAAAAATCGGCCAAATAGATCAATATGTTATAAGCTTGATAGATTTTGCCAATGGACAATTGGCCTCTTTGAGCCCTTTGGCCAGCATCTTGGCGTTTAGTTCCGCACCTTTTTTAGAGGTGTGTGTATGGTCATGATTATAGTAAGCAGCGGCTTTTTCCTGTCCCTCCTTATCCAGATAATCGGCCGTGAGGTTATGCAGATCGATAAACAGGGCGCCGGTTTGTTCGGCCACTTCCCGCATCCATATTCCATATGTATCGTTCCGTCGTTCTATTTTTCCGTTTTTCCATCGGTTGCGTGGAGTTAGACTTACCAGAACAGGGATACCTCCTTTTTCGCGCACATCGCCTACGAATTTGCGAAGGTACCATCCGAAGGAGTAGACGACTTTGTATTTTCGGGTTGCTTCCATCCGGTAAACATGACTGGTGTCTGCTGTTCCACGGATTACTCCCCGCGCTTTTTGTGTGTTTATATCTCCTATGTCGTTATGTCCGAACTGGATAAATACATAATCTCCCGGTTGTATGCTGTTGTATACCCTGTCCCAGTGTCCTTCGTCAAGATAAGTACGGGTACTGCGGCCGGCAACAGCACAATTCATGAGTGTAACTTTTGTAGTGTCGAAAGCACAGCCGGCTACGCTTCCCAATCCCCACATACCATCCTCTTCTTTATCGGCATTCTTTACGGTAGAGTCTCCGGTAAAGAAAATAACAGGTTTGCCTTTCTTACGTTTTAATCCATTTACAACAGGCGTCTGCAATGGCTTGAGGTACTTTTTTAATTCCAGTTTTTTACAGGATGCGATACCTTCGGCAGCCGATCCGGCATTGATTTGTGCACCGAACTCGCTGGTATGTATCTTATCGAGGTAAAACATGTAATTGACTTTCTCCCTACCGAAACGTTCGAACTTATTTGCTGTGATATCTTCAAGATCGATGAACGGTACTTTCTGCTCTTTGCATATTGCTTTTATCCAGGGAGTGAAAGAGTCGTCTTTTCGTACGATGCGTTTTCCATCGGCTGTCCAGGCATTGCGCGGAGTGAGCGATAAGAGTACGGGATTGGCACCGGCAGCTCTGGTGTCGGCTATGAAGCGGCGCATGTATTCACCATAGCTGTATACGGTTTCCCGGATACCGGTTTCTTTGATGGTGACAAGTAGGGAGTCTTTACCTGTTCCCGGTATACTGGCACGTGCTCTTCCTTCGTCAAAAGGGCCATTGTCATTATGTCCGAGTTCAACGATTACCCAGTCTCCGGGCTTTAATCCTTTACGCACATCCGGCCATAAACGGTTATAAAAAGTGCGGCTGCTTGTACCTCCTAATGCATGATTTTCTACGGTTATGCGGTTTTCATCAAAATATTGTCCTACGAAATATCCCCATCCCCATTGTCCGTTGTTGCCGTTGCCAAGTGTGCCGGTACGCATGGTAGAGTTTCCTACCAGAAACAATACAGGGTTGTTTCCTTTGCGTGAAGAACCGGCTTTCGGTCTTACCGTGTTCGCTTTGTTCAGGCTGTCTAATGTAAGGTCGGTGACTTTGTTTACGTCGACCATTCCCCGGGGGATTTGAGTGGATTGGTTCTGTGCGGTTAAAACTCCTGCCCATATACAGGCAACGACTGTAAATATGTGTTTTCTCATGTGAGTGGTGGTGTTATGTAATTCTTGGTATAACAAAGAAAGGCAACCTGTTCAGCTGCCTTTCTTCTATCACTTAATCTCGATTTCTTCCTTCATGTCGATCTCCTCTCCGTTGGAATCATAGAATACGTATTCCAGGAAAGCGAGCTTCTGACTCGGAATGATCTTAATGCCGAATCCGTACTTCATCTGCCACTTGCGTTTCAGAGAAACGAGTCCCTGATTGACGTACGCAGCGATGTACGGGTGGATGTGTAACGAGAATTTCTTTATCTTCAATTTATTGACCAGGTAATCAATTTTACTCTCTAATGTATCTGTGAACAGGATAGACGACTTGATCGTGCCTTTACCAAAGCAGGTGGGGCAGGTTTCGGTCGTATTTACATCCATAGCCGGACGTACACGCTGCCTTGTAATCTGCATCAGGCCGAATTTGCTGAGCGGCAGAATGTTGTGGCGTGCCCTGTCTTTCTGCATGTTGGTACACATACGTTCGTAAAGCTTTTGGCGATTTTCCGCTTCATTCATGTCAATGAAGTCTACGACTATGATACCCCCCATATCTCTCAATCTTAATTGGCGTGCCAGCTCGTCGGCGGCTCCCAGGTTTACTTCGAGTGCGTTACCTTCCTGCCCGTTGGCATTCTTGGTGCGGTTACCGCTGTTCACGTCTACTACGTGAAGCGCCTCAGTGTGCTCAATAATCAAGTAGGCACCACTCTTGTAGGATACTGTTTTGCCAAAAGATGATTTGATCTGTTTGGTGATACCGAAATTGTCGTAAATGGGAAGTTGCCCTTTGTACAGTTTTACGATGTCTGCCCGGTCGGGGGCGATAAGTGAAACGTAGTCTTTGATCTCATTGTACACCGCCTCGTTATTGACGTAAATATTTTCAAAAGAAGGATTGAAGAGGTCGCGCAATAGTCCTACGGCACGGCTTGTTTCTTCATAAATCAACGTCGGGAATTTGGTGGCTTTTTGTACTTTGGTGATAGCTTCTTCCCAGTGCTTGAGCAATACTTTAAGTTCTCCGTCGAGTTCGGCAACACGTTTTCCTTCGGCTACCGTACGAACAATCACACCGAAGTTTTTCGGTTTGATACTCATTAGTAGTTGCTTAAGGCGGGCGCGTTCTTCGCTCGATTTAATTTTTTGTGAAACAGAAACCTTATCATTGAAAGGGATCAGTACTAAATATCTTCCGGCAAATGAAAGTTCGGAAGTAAGTCTCGGTCCTTTTGTTGAGATCGGTTCCTTTACAATCTGCACCACTACTTCTTGTCCTACCTTTAGCGTATTGGCTACTGTGCCGTCTTTGTCCAGGTCGGGAAGCAGGGTTGCTTTAGAAATTGAATTTAGCTTTTTCTTGTCGCTTAAAGTTTGCTTTACGAACTTTTCGAGTGAATTGAATTGAGGACCCAGGTCTAAATAATGAAGGAAAGCATCTTTCTCGTAACCAACGTCCACGAAGCAGGCATTTAGGCCGGGCATCAATTTCTTGACACGCCCCAAATACATATTACCCACCGAAAAGGAGATATTTCTTCCTTCGCTTTGAAGTTCCACCAGGCTCTTGTCCTCGAGTAGGGCGATGGATACTTCTTTGGGTTGTACGTCTACTACTAATTCGCTTGTCACAATTGTTTCCTAATTATTTGGTTTTAAAAAATGAACAAATGAATTTGAATCTTGTTCATTGGAATCGGGCATTTAAACAAAGAACAAACTCGAAAGACATTCGCTTCACAAGTTTGTTCCTTATTTTTGTCCAGATCAGACTAAAAATTACTTTTTGCTTTTATGTCTGTTCTTTCTTAGTCTTTTTTTACGCTTGTGCGTAGACATTTTATGTCTTTTTTTCTTTTTTCCGCTTGGCATAGCTTGAAATTTTTATGGTTAATACTCTTGTTTATTATTTCTTTACGGCGATTGTAAATGTCTTCGCTGGCTTAAATGCCGGAATATTATGTTCAGGGATGATAATTGTAGTATTCTTGGAAATATTACGAGCTGTTTTCTGAGCTCTTTTTTTCACTACGAAGCTACCAAACCCACGAAGGTAAACATTCTCATCTTTCGCCAAAGAATCTTTCACTGCGTCCATAAACGCTTCAACAGTTGTCAATACTGCCACTTTGTCAATTCCGGTGTTCTTTGCAATTTCGTTTACAATATCTGCTTTAGTCATTTTTCCTTAAAAAAAATATTATTACTATGTTCTTTCTAATTTTTTGGACTGCAAATATATAGCTTTTTAAGCACTCAAAAAAATATATTCTGAACAATTTTAGAAAAAAGTCTCTTCCTTAAGTTTTGTTAGATTAAAAAAGAGCTACTTTTGCATGAAATAAATACTTCAATCTGTCGATATGATAGTGTATTAGCTGTTTGTGAGGTATCTCAGAAAGGGGGAAGGAGGTATTTTAGTGATTATATTGATACATTGTTTGGATGAATAATTTCAGTGAAATATTGATTAATTGGTATCGCGAACATAAGCGTGAATTGCCCTGGCGGGAGTCTTCTGATCCTTATCTGATATGGATTTCAGAAATCATTTTGCAACAGACGAGAGTGGTTCAGGGATATGATTATTTTATACGTTTTATTAAACGTTTTCCGGATGTGACGTCACTTGCCGAAGCCGATGAAGATGAGGTGATGAAATTTTGGCAGGGATTGGGATATTATTCCCGTGCACGCAATCTTCATGCGGCGGCCCGTAGCATGAACGGTGTGTTTCCTAAAACTTATCCCGAAGTATTAGCTTTGAAAGGGGTGGGAGAGTATACGGCTGCCGCTATTTGCTCTTTTGCTTATAATATGCCTTATGCGGTGGTCGACGGAAATGTTTACCGGGTACTTTCCCGCTATTTGGGTATTGAAACACCGATCGATTCCACTGAAGGTAAAAAGCTGTTTGCTTCATTGGCTGGAGAATTTTTGGATAAATCGCGGCCGGCTGTCTATAATCAGGCAATCATGGATTTTGGGGCTATACAGTGTACTCCGCAGAATCCCGCTTGTCTTTTTTGCCCTTTGGCCGGCAGTTGTATGGCTTTGTCAAAAAGTATGGTAGCACAGCTTCCTGTAAAGCAACATAAAACGAAGACGACAGAACGTTTTTTGAACTACATATATGTACGCGCGGGTGCCTGTACTTTTATTAATAAACGGACGGGAAACGATATTTGGAAAAATCTTTTCGAACTGCCTTTGATAGAGACAGCATCATCTGTTACGGAAGAAGAGTTGTTGGCGCTTCCGGAATTTATAAAATTGTTTGATAAGGAGGAAGTGCCGGTGGTTCGTTCCATCTGCCGAAATGTGAAACATGTGTTATCGCATCGGGTTCTTTATGCTAATTTTTATGAAGTTGTTCTGCCGGAAAAAACAAAATCTTTCTCATCGTATTTAAAGATAAAAACGAGTGAATTAGAGCAATATGCCGTGCCAAAACTGATACATGCCTTTCTGGAGAAATATGTATAAAAACTTGTTTCGTGTTGTATTTCTATTTAATTTTGGCACAAAATAATATAAATATAGAATAATATGTCAGTTAATAAAGTGATATTGTTAGGAAATGTCGGTCAAGATCCTAAAGTGAAATATTTTGATTCCGGATCGGCTGTTGCTACTTTTTCTCTGGCAACGACAGATCGTGCTTATACCTTAGCTAATGGTACTCAAGTGCCGGAAAGAACGGAATGGCATAATATTGTAGCTTCTAATCGTTGGGCTGAAATTGTGGATAAATATTTGCATAAAGGTGATAAACTGTATGTGGAAGGGAAATTGAGGACACGTACTTATACAGATCAGGCGGGTGCTACTCGTTATGTGACAGAAGTATATGTGGATTATTTTGAGATGCTAACACCCAAAAGTGGATCTTCCGGTGGTATTTCACCAACTTCTTCTGTACAACAACCTGTAAATCAGTCACAAATTCAGCAGACGCAACAATCGCAGACTGCCCCTATACAGAATAATCCGGCAGATGATTTGCCGTTTTAAAAAAGATAATGAATAGTTAAAAACCTCATCTGTTGAAAGTTGAAAATTGCTATACGGCATGATGATATTGATAATTTTCAACTACTTGTTTTAAATCCTCAATTTTCAACTGATAAGGTTTTCAACTTTCATCCATATCAATAATTGTTTAACTAAAAACCAAGATTTTGGACCCAGACGCTTATTTATGCCAGTTGGCAGATATTTTTAATGGTATAACTGTAAACCCACCTTCTTTTTCGGCAATTGTAGCTATCGTTTTAGCCGGTGTGCTTCTGCTCGCCTCCGGTTTCGCTTCCGCATCGGAAATTGCTTTTTTCTCATTATCTCCTTCCGATCTCAATGAAATAGACGAGCGTAATCATCCTTCCGATGAAAAAATCAGTAGTTTGCTTGGAGATTCCGAAAGTTTGCTGGCAACCGTGCTGATCACTAATAATTTTGTGAATGTTACCATCATCATGCTTTGCAATTTCTTCTTTATGAATGTTTTTGTTTTTCATTCAGCGCTTGCGGAGTTCTTGATTTTGACGGTGATTCTTACATTCCTGTTGCTGCTTTTCGGTGAGATCATGCCTAAGATTTATTCAGCACAGAAAACGTTGGTGTTCTGTCGTTTTGCAGCTCCGGGTATCTATGTTTTACGGAAAGTTTTTCGTCCTGTTTCTGCCCTTCTCGTGCGTTCCACAACTTTTCTGAATAAGCGTTTTACGCGTAAGAATCATAATATCTCAGTCGATGAACTTTCACAGGCATTGGAACTGACGGATAAAGCCGAACTTACTGAAGAGAATAATATACTTGAGGGTATCATTCGTTTTGGTGGAGAAACAGCCAAAGAGGTAATGACTTCACGTCTCGACGTAGTCGATTTGGATATACGTACCTCTTTCAAGGATGTGATGAAGTGTATTGTGGAGAATGCCTATTCACGAATTCCCATCTATTCCGGTTCTCGTGATAATATTAAAGGGGTACTTTATATAAAAGACCTTTTGCCCCATGTGAATAAAGGGGATACTTTTCGCTGGCAATCGCTGATACGTCCGGCCTATTTTGTGCCTGAGACAAAAATGATAGATGATCTTTTACGTGATTTTCAAGCCAATAAAATACACATTGCTATTGTTGTCGATGAATTCGGAGGAACTTCCGGCATTGTGACCATGGAAGATATCATTGAAGAGATTGTAGGTGAGATTCATGACGAATACGATGACGAAGAACGTACTTATGTGGTATTGAATGATCATACTTGGATATTTGAAGCTAAAACCCAATTGACCGATTTTTATAAAATCACGAAGTTGGATGAAGATGATTTCGAAAGGATGGCCGGTGATGCCGATACGTTAGCCGGACTTCTGCTCGAGATAAAAGGGGAGTTTCCCGCACTTCATGAAAAGGTTTCTTATCTGAATTATGATTTTGAAGTACTGGAGATGGATAATCGCCGTATTTTGAAGGTAAAGTTTACTATCAATGAACCTCCGTCGGATGAGGATGCATAATTATGGCATTGTTTCTTTCTCATAAAGAACCTTTGTATCGGTGGGGTGTCTGGAAAATGGATGAATCTGTAGATACTTTGCTTGATCTGCTTCCGGAGCGGGAATATTATGAACGGGAAGTGCAGCGTTTTGTCGCTTCTCATCGCCGGTTGGAGTGGCTTTCCGTCCGTGCGTTGCTGTTTCGCCTATTGGGAGAACATAAGGAAGTCTGTTATCAGCCGAGTGGGAAACCGTATCTGGCGGATTATTCATATTTCATCAGCATTTCCCATACGAAAGGTTATGTGTCGGTTATTCTGAGTGATAAAGTGCCGGTAGGCATCGATATCGAGCAGTACGGACAACGGGTACACAGAGTGGCCCATAAATATATGCGGGAGGATGAATCGGTTCGTCTTTATAAAGAAGATGCTACTTGGAGTCTTTTATTGCATTGGTCTGCTAAGGAGGTGATGTTTAAATGTATGGATACGGACGGGGTCGATTTTCGCCAACATTTACATATAGAACCTTTTTTGCTTCAAGAGCAGGGCGATTTTACCGCTCATGAATATAGAACCGAACAGAAGCGTAGTTTTCGGATACATTATTTGCTTCACCCTGAGTTTGTAATGACTTGGAGTATTGATTGATAAAAAATGAGATAACATGAATTTGAAATATTATTTGGGTCTTCTTTTTTGGATACCGGTGATGGTCCAGTCTCAGAATGCTCCGGTCACTGTCTCTCATGAACGTTCTGCAAAGGGAGAAGTTACTTTTTATGCAGACAATACATCGTATTCTCCGTTTACGGTTGTTCTCACTTTTACCCGCCTAAGCGGAACTTCCTCTTTTCAGGAGGGAGAAACGTATAAGTCGACAGCAAAACATGGTAGAACACGATTGATAGTTTTGAGACCGGTTTCTGAAAATGAAGGGATTGGCTTTGCTTATCGTTTCAACACGGCTAAGGGTGATTTTCGGACGAAGACAGATACGAACTTTGTGTATCCCCAAAAGAACACTCTGAAAAGTTGCAGGTTGTAACTGATAAGCATAAAAAAAGTCGTATCATTATTCAAAAGTAGAGTTGATACGACTTTTTTTTATTACCGATATTTATAAAGGTTTGGATCCATCTTCTTGGTTTTCTTTCTCTTTATTCATTTTGTAACTGAGTGCTCCCGAAGGGCATTTTCTGATCTGTGCGATCAGTTCCTCTGTGGTCGCGTTTTCTATCTGTACCCATGGCCTTTCTTTGGGATGGTATACGTTCGGTAGCATTTTTACGCAGATACCTGCATGCTGGCAAAGCTCCGGTTGCCAGATAATGGTCATTTCGCCATTTGTATATTCTATTTTCTTTCCCATGTTTATTATTTTTTTATTGGATATGAAAACCTTTCATCACAATGCGTCTCCATTCCGGATGTTTATGAATGTAGCCGGCAACGAACGGACAAAGTGGCACAAGGCGTAAATCTTTTTGTTCAATGTCCTTCAATGCTTTTTCAACTAATTGAGAACCGACTCCTTTACCTCCCAATGCACGAGGGATTTCTGTGTGAGTCAGGTAGATTTCTCCGTTCGGAGTTTTTATATATTCTATTTTGGCTATATGGCCATCGATACGGAATTCGTATCTACGGCTTTCTTCATTATCAATGAGTTCATATTCCTCTGTCATAATTTTCTTCATTAATTGTTTAATTTATATCTTAATAAACAGTTTATCCGGAGGTTTTGTTTGTTTGTTCTCCGGAAATTTGTAAATTAGGGCACTCTGTTTTGATTTTTAAGGGCATGTTTAAATTTTCTTCTTAAATATTAGAGTACAATCTTTAAAGGGATATGTTCGGGGTTATCGCCCCAACGGTTCGGGCAGGGATAAAGGCACTCTGCAAGAGCGGAGTATTGAAAGAGTACGGTATCGAACGCCTTATCCGCCTATCGGACAGAAGCAGCATAGAGGTTTACGACCTCGAAACGATAGCCGTCCTCGCTTTCCGTATCGAATCGTTCGGGGCGACGAAAGTCCGCAAAGTGTTGTTGGAGAGAATAACGCACCGGCGAAAAGAGAAAACGACGGTTATCGGACAGAAGCAGCATAGAGGTTTACGACCTCGAAACGATAGCCGCCCTCGCTTTCCGTATCGAATCGTTCGGGGCGGCGAAAGTCCGTAAAGTGTTGTTGGAGAGAATAACGCATCGGTGAAAAGAGAAAACAACGGTTATCGTGTCTGTCGTTGCCGACACCGAGTCGAGCCGTCGATGGATGGCGTAACGGTCTGTCGGTCGGGGTATCTTCTGAGCCGCAATGCTCCGTATCGCTGAAAATTCCCCAATAAGGCAAGGGGCAAGCCCCTCTGCACACCCCGTCGGGGACGGCTCTTTGCCACTCCCGAAGATACAAAGAATCATTGTTTCACAAGCTAAAAAAGAAAGGAATATATATGGGTTTCGTAGTATTGCACATGGAAGAGGCGCACAGTTCCGACAGCGGAACGACCGCCCACATCGAGCGTTTCATCATACCGAAGAACGCAGACCCGACACGGACGCACCTGAACCGAAAACTCGTTACCTACCCCGACGGGATTAAAGGCCGTTCGGCGGCTATGCAGAGAAGATTGGAAGAAGCGGGCTGACACGCAAAATCGGAAACAACCAAGTACGGGCAATCCGCATCACCGTGTCGGGAACGCACGAGGACATGGAACGCATCGAAAGGGAGGGGCGTTTAGACGAGTGGTGCGCTGACAATATGAAATACTTTGCCGACACGTTCGGAAAGGAGAACATCGTGGTGGCGCACCTGCATCGGGACGAGGAAACGCCGCACATACACGTCACGCTCGTTCCCATCGTCAAAGGAGAGCGCAAGCGCAGGAAAAGGGAGGAACAGACGAAGAAGCGATACTGTAAGAAGCCGACCGATACCGTAAGGCTGTGCGCCGACGATATTATGACACGCCTAAGGCTGAAATCCTACCAAGACACCTACGCCGTGGCGATGGCGAAATACGGGCTGCAAAGGGGCATTGATGGCTCGAAGGCACGGCACAAATCCACGCAGCAGTATTACAATGAAACGAAGAAACTCACCGACAGCCTCAAAACGGAGGTAGTGGATTTGCAGCGTCAGAAAGAAACGGCGCAGGAGGAACTCAAACGGGAGAAAAAAGAGATACAGACCGAGAAGCTGAAAGGGGCGGCGACCACCGCAGCAGCCAACATCGCCGAGAGTGTCGGTTCTCTTTTCGGCAGTAACAAGGTCAGGACGTTGGAGAGGGAGAACACCGCCCTGCATAGGGAGGTCACCACGCACGGGGAAGCCATCGAAGCCCTGCAAACCCGAATACAGACCATGCAGACCGACCACAGCCGACAAATGGCGGAAGTAGAGCGGAAGCATCGCAGGGAGATAGCGGACAAGGAAGCGAAGCACAAGGAGGAAATATCGTTTCTGAAAACGGTAATCGCAAGGGCGGCGGCATGGTTCTCCTATTTCCGTGAAATGCTCCGTATCGAAAACCTCTGCCACTTTGTCGGGTTCAGCGACGGGCAGCCGGCAATGCTCGTCAAGGGAAAGCCGTTGGAGTATGCAGGGGAACTCTACTCGGAGGAACATAAACGGAAATTCAAGACCGAAAAGGCTGGGGTTCAAGTGATGAAAGACCCTACGGACGGGACGAAATTAGTTCTTGCCATCGACCGAAAGCCCATTGCCGAGTGGTTCAAGGAGCAATTCGACAAGCTAAGGCAGAACATACACCGACCCATACAGCCGCAAAGGAAAGGCAGGGGGATTTAGGGGAAATAGAGAAATAATCAGCTGTATCACAATCACTAAATTTAAGTCAATCAAATTATTGGCATTCTATGTGCATAAACGAAATAAAAGTAGTAAATTTGCCAAATAATGACAAATTGAAAAAATATTCGAACGTTATTCGCACAAAAGATCAAAGCGGCTAGAGTCCGAAGCGGATTGTTGCAAAAGCAATTGGCTTCGGCTTTGAATATAGATGTCCCTATGTATAGCCGAATAGAACGCGGAGACAGGTAAGCTAAAAAGGAGCAAGTGGTATTGCTTTCGGACATCTTGAATATCGAACGGGAAGAGCTGTTGAGTCTTTGGATTGCGGATAAGATAAATGCAATTATCGGAAACGATAAAAACATTGCGGATAAAGCATTGAAGACTATAATTGACAATAGAAATGGAAATAAAGACTATACACACGCTTATCAACGGAGATAGCAGGAATCTTTCTCTTATGCCGGACAAGTCCGTCCATTTGATCATTACGTCGCCCCCGTATTGGCAATTGAAAGATTATGGGAATGACGGGCAAATAGGATTTCATGATAGTTACGAAAGCTATATCAACAATCTGAATATGGTCTGGGCGGAGTGCAATCGAGTATTGCATGACGGTTGCCGTTTGTGCATAAATATAGGAGACCAATTCGCTCGTTCCGTCTATTACGGACGTTATAAAGTGATTCCCATAAGAACTGAAATCATACGTTTTTGCGAAGCTCTCGGAATGGATTATATGGGAGCCGTAATTTGGCAGAAGCAAACAACGATGAATACGACAGGGGGAGGAGCTGTTATGGGTAGTTTTCCCTATCCTCGAAACGGTATTTTGAAAATAGATTACGAATTTATCCTCATTTTCAAAAAACAAGGTAAGGCTCCCGTTCCTGCTATCGAGCAAAAGCAATGTTCGGAAATGACCAAAGATGAATGGAATACATTTTTTGCTTCCCATTGGAATTTCGGCGGGGCTAAACAAGACGGACACATTGCAGTATTTCCTGAAGAATTACCGCGCCGTTTGATAAAAATGTTCTCTTTTGCCGGAGAAACGGTATTCGATCCGTTCATGGGTAGCGGAACAACGGCTTTAGCTGCACGTAATCTGCAACGCAACTCCATCGGATACGAAATAAATCCCGATTTCAGAAAGTTTTATGAAGAAAAAGTGTCGTCATCCATATCGTTCGGAACGGTAGAATATAAATACCGAACGGACGGGAACGCTTTCGATATAGCAAGCAAGATGGAAACCTTACCGTATCTTTTTCGCGATCCCCATAAAATGGGGAATAAGATAGACATCAAGCGTTTGCAGTTCGGTTCTCGAATAGACAAAGATAAAAAAGAAAGAGAAGAATATTTTTCGGTCAAAACGATTTTATCTCCGAATACAATCGTTTTGAATAACGGACTTACCGTACGATTGCTCGGTATCAAGGAAAAGCCATGCGTCAACGGTAATGCTACGAAATTTCTTTTGGAGAAAACCAAAGGACGCAAAGTATTCTTGCGTTACGATACGATAAAATACGATGATGAGGATATGTTGCTTTGTTATTTATACTTGGACAACAAGACCTTTATCAATGCACATATGTTGAAAAACGGGTTAGTCGATGTAGACTATTCTTTCGATTTCAAATATAAAAGTAAATTCGAAAAACTGATAAACGCATAAAAAGTTATGGATAAATATTCTATGAATTTCGGAAAAAAAGAACGCGTACTGAACTACGCTTGCCAAACATACCAATTATCTCGCCCGAATAAAGTAGGTGCTGTAATGGCTCTTATTCGCGATTGCCAACCTTTTTCGTTCGATGAATGGCAATCATGGTATTTCGAAAATGCTCATACCGCAGGAAAAAATTCGACGAAAATCACAGTCGAAAGTCTCCATGAATTGGGTGAACGGTTGTATGCAAAAATTACGGAAGTCGTGATTCCTGAATGGGAAGCAGCTTTTCGTGAATTGACAGAACAGGACTGTATCGACTATATATACAATCTGACTATAAATCGTACTTATGACGGTTATATACGAGAAAAGTCTGTAATCAATGACGGATTGGCTAAAGTTTTTCCTAATATAGACTTCGAAGAAAGCGATCCCGAATTGGATCATGCAGGAGATATCGATTATATCGCAAAAATCGGAGATAAAGCCATAGGCATACAAATCAAACCGATAACAGCGAGTGCCAATTTCGGTAGTTATTCGCTGACTGAACGAATGAAAGCGAGTTTCGAATCGTTCAAAGAACGATATGGCGGTAATGTGTTTATCGTATTCAGCTTAGATGGAGAAATTGCCAATAAAGAAGTAATAGAGCAAATTAGACATGAAATAAGTCAAATGTTGTACGTGTAGAATAGAAAAGATATGCACATATCGATTCTCATGACCGAATGGATTTGAAGACAACTTGAATATATACGGTAACAAGTTATATATTGTTCATTTATGGCAGCTAAGAATATTTGTTTAGATTTCTAATTGCACTATTTCATTGCTGGGAATACCCCACATGCAATGGATGCAAAAATTCATAATGAATCCGAGCGATATTTATTAAAAGCAATTTCTGAGTTACAAAAATATGTAGGGTGTGATATATCCGTTAGGGTTGAAGCTAAAAATGAAGGTGGTATAATTGACAATTTATTACTCATTTGTGATAAAATTGATATTTCAGGTATTTTAACTGCTTTGCTGGCTGGATTTGTAGGTTTGTTTTTCCGTCCTGCAATTCACAAAACAGACGAAATTAAGAATCGAATAGAAATAGCAGAAAAAATTAAAAGTGGTGATTTTTCCAAAGAAGAAGCAGAGATACTATTACAAGGTGACAAACAATTAAAGAAATGGATTAGTAAGTACTATGAAGTCCTTTCGAATGAAGAAACAATAACCAAAATAGAAGCAAATATTCCAACTGGAGATAATCAAAATAATACTGCAACTATTGAAAAAAAGATTTCTACGGTCATGTTATTCAAGAGGGAACAAGTACTACAACAGAGATAATAAATGGAACAACTATTTATATTGTTTCTCCTGTTTTAGTAAAAGGTCGAAAATTGCCTTGGAGAGGAATTTATTCAGGACTTCCAATTGAATTCAAGATAGATGACAAGGATTTCTTGGAGCAAGTTTATGACCAAGAAATTAAATTTGGAAATGGAACTTCAATTACATGCAATTTACAGATAGAAACAAAAACGACAATTAAAGATGATATTGAAGAAGCAAAAACGTATTACATTGTCAAGCTTATAACACAATGGTCTGATGATGAGCATTTTCAATATGACACTAAAAAGTATAAAAAAATAAAGAAAGAACAAAATCAACCTAAGTAAGCTACATTATTTAGCGATGATTTTTTCGAGTGATTTGTTATTTCGTCAAAAATGGCTATCTTCGCATTCAGAAAGAGTTATTTGACAGCATAGCACCGCAAATCACTGAAAATTGCACGGTCGCTAAATCGTTACCTCTATTTCTCAAATAATTCGCTAAAAGTTTATTCTTCAATCGGTTAAGTCAAACCGATAAAAATCTAAAATAAAACATAAAAACTATTTGAACACAAAATTTATGAAAACAATGACACTACTTTTAGGATTGGCTTTGAGCTTATCCTGTTTTTCGCAAAATCAACAAGGGTATCAGAATCCGGTTATTCCCGGTTTTTATCCGGATCCGAGTGTTTGTAGCGTAGGTGATGATTATTATCTGGTCGCCAGCAGTTTCCAGTATTTCCCCGGTGTGCCGTTATTCCACAGTAAAGATTTGATCCATTGGGAACAGATCGGTAATTGTCTGACCCGTCCCTCGCAAGTATCACTTCAAGGGGCCAGCATCTGGGGCGGTATCTATGCACCTACTATTCGTTATAATGACGGTACGTATTACATGATTACGACCAATGTTACCGATAAAGGAAACTTTATCGTACATACCACTGATTTGTATGGGGAATGGTCGGAACCTGTATCAGTTAAACAAGGTGGCATCGATCCTTCTCTTTATTTCGAAGGAGGGAAATGCTATCTGGTCAGCAATCCGGACAACTGCATTCAATTGTGTGAGATAAATCCGATGACCGGTGAACAGTTGACCGAATCTAAACGCATATGGAATGGTACCGGTGGACGCTATCCTGAAGCACCGCATATTTATAAAAAGGATAATTGGTATTATCTGCTGATTGCCGAAGGGGGCACGGAATACGGTCATAAAGTTACTATTGCCCGTAGCCGGCATATAGACGGCCCCTACGAGTCTAATCCCGCCAATCCGATTCTTACACATATCAATATGAATGCGCAGGGCAATCCGATACAGGGTGTAGGACATGCAGAGTTCGTACAGGCTTCTGACGGTTCCTGGTGGGTACTTTGCCTTGCATTTCGTCCGCAGACCGGTTATCATCATCTGTTAGGTCGTGAAACGTTTCTTGCCCCCATGCGTTGGGATAAAAATGCGTGGCCGGTGGTGAATGGAGATGGAACCATTGCACTGCAAATGGATGTTCCGACTCTTCCTCAGCAACCTTTTGCCAAGAAATCGCCCCGTACTGATTTTAAGGGGGAGAAACTTGGCCCGGAGTGGGTGCATATAAGAAACAATCACCCCGAGAATTACACGCTTGTTTCCGGCAAATTGCGTCTGAAAGCAGCTCCTGTCAGTTTGAATGATGACAAAGCCAGTCCTACTTTTGTCGGACGCCGGCAGCAACATACCGATTTTACAGCTACCACTTCTATGCAGTTACAAAAGGCATCTCCTGCCGATGAAGCGGGATTGACAGTATATATGTGCGAGTCGTCTCACTATGATCTTTACGTCAAGCAACTGGCGGATGGAAAGCAGGCAGTTGTACTACGCTATCGTTTAGGTGAATTGACACACACGCAAAAGGAAGTGATTGTGCCGCAAGGAAAAATTCAGCTTCGTGTAAAAGGTAACAATGAGTTTTATTCGTTTGAGTATGCTACGGATGGAAAGAATTTCCGCAAATTGGATAAAATGAACACACGCTATGTAAGTACGGAGACTGCCGGTGGTTTTACAGGAATTATTTTAGGATTATATGCTGTTGCTACTTCTGACAGTTCAAAAGCACATGCCGATTTCGAGTATTTCGAATATGAATAATAATGTGCCAATTGGCACATTATTCAATTCTTTCCAATTGCACTGTGAAGTGTCTCATCAGAGGAGCTTCCCATGCAATGCGTACGCCGCGTGTAATTTCTTCTCTGCGGTCGTATACGTTTTTGAGTGCGGCGGCAATTACATCCATGTGGTTATCGGTGTAAACACGACGTGGGATAGCAAGGCGTAGTAGGTCTAATCCGTTGAAACGGTTTTCGTGGGTTATCGGATCACGATCTGCCAATAAATAACCTATTTCACATCCGCGTATGCCGGCTTCAAGATACAGTTCAACAGTCAGTGTTTGTGCCGGGAATTCTTGTTTGGGGACGTGGGTCAATACCTTTGGGGCATCTACGAAGATGGCGTGCCCACCGGCAGGACGTTGATAGGGAATACCGTATTCATCAAGTTTTTTTGCCAGATATTGCACTTGATGAATGCGTGTCTCCAGATTATCGAATTCTGTGTTTTCGTCCAGGCCGATGGCAAGGGCATTCATATCCCGTCCGTTCATTCCACCATAGGTAAGATAGCCTTCGAATTGTACACAGAATCCTTTGGCACCTTCGTACCATTCTTTGTGGCGGGTGGCAATGAAACCTCCCATGTTGACGATACCGTCTTTTTTTGCGCTCATGGTCATACCGTCGGCCAGATCGAACATTTCCCGTGTGATTTCCTTGATTGTTTTCCCGGTATATCCTTCTTCCCGTGTTTTAATAAAATAGGCATTCTCGGCAAAACGTGCCGAATCGAAAAGTACCGGCTTTTTGTATTTATCGGCCAAGGCGCGTACTTCCTTTAGGTTTTGCATGGAAACGGGTTGTCCGCCTGCTGTGTTGTTGGTGATGGTTACTATGATAAAGGGAATTTTGTCGGCATGTTCCTGCAATGCTTTTTCCAGTTTGACAGGGTCTACATTGCCCTTAAAGGGGATTTCCAATTGGGTTTGTTTGGCTTCGTCAATGGTGCAGTCCAATGCTATGGCTTTGCGCCCTTCGATGTGTCCTTTGGTAGTATCAAAATGCGAATTTCCCGGTACGATGTCTCCTTCATGAACTAAATAGGAGAACAATACATTCTCGGCTGCGCGTCCTTGATGGGTTGGTATGATATATTCAAAACCGGTGAGCCGGGTGATCATTTCTTTCAGTTTGAAAAAGGAAGAAGCGCCGGCATAGCTCTCGTCTCCCAACATCATTCCTGCCCATTGACGGTCACTCATGGCACCCGTACCGGAGTCGGTAATAAGGTCGATGTATACTTGTTCGGCTTTCAGTTGAAATACATTGTAGTGCGCCTCTTTTATCCATTGCTCGCGTTCCTGACGGGTACTTTTACGGATAGGCTCTACCATCTTGATTTTCCATGATTCTGCAAAAGGTAATTCCATATTCTTGGATATTTGGTTTTATTCGTCGAATTTAAGGAAAACCTTTGGAATATGCAATAAACATATGACATTTTGATATTCGGATATAAAAAAAGAGGAGAGTACGAATATGGTACTCCCCCCTGATTATAATATGATTGAATTTTATTTAAATACAATTTTGGATGGGAACCAGAAGTAACCGGAATAGTCAATAATTTCAAGAGGCGTTTCATTGATGCCGTCTGCTATGACAATTTTATTATTCTTATAGTGATCACCATATCCGTCTTCCGTAAATGTACCATAAACATTTCCGGTAAAAGGGGCAACGGCCAGTCCGGCACCATAGAAAGAGTAGTTTTCCGGTGCTGTCATGATCTTTTTCAAGTCTCCGGAAGTGATATCGTATTTGTATGCATCTTTAGAATTCCATCCGTCTTTTTTGACAAAGTATAAGGCGTTCTCGGAAATTGACGCACACAAACAGGAAGGGGTATATGCAAAACTATTATAGTTTACTGCATAACCTTCCGGCAAGTCGATTGTTTCAGATGTTAGGTCTTTGATATTTATTTTTGCCAATTGGGTCTCGTTAGCTGCCCAAAGGGAACCGTCTTTAGCTCTGGCAAAACCTGTATTAGCGGCTTCTAAATCTTTTATGTAAGAGAGATCGTTCGATTTATATACCTTAATAGTATTGTCTACGATGATAAATAAATAATCTCCAGATACATACATGTCTTTGCAAGAGCCGTCTATTACTTTTTCCGCTTTTGTACCTTCGGTTGGTAATGGGTTTATGGTTATTTTATATGCTCCACGGGCAGTTGCAATGATGCCGGTAGTGCTGTTGATGACAGCAAAGTTGTACGCTTGATTATCATCAATAACAGCTTTGGTTATAGAAGATGTTTTCTTGAAAGTGGTAGCATCGGCTTCTACCAAACAAGGATTATCTTTGGATACGATGTATACTTTTCCGTTATTGAATACAGCTGTCGTTGAAGTTGTACCCAGTTTCTCATCGGCATTGCTTGCCTGATAGATGTTGTAGTTCCATGTTCCATCGTTATCGTAAAAACAGATAGAACCATTAGCTTGACCTTCATTGACTACATAAAAACTACGGTTTTGGGCAACATTTATTGTTAAGGTTGCTTCGGCTTCAACAGTTTTATAAGTGGCACGATATAAGATAGTGTGTGAACCTATACCTGCTTCGGCAGCATTGAATGTATAGCTTGATTTATCTGATACCTTTGTACCGTCTACAATCCATGCGTATGAGATGTTTTCTGCCTGACTTAGTACAGGGGTAATAGTAAGGGACTCATCAATGGCAATTGTGAATGTTAATCCGGACTCTGGGGCATGGTTACCAATTCCCAAGTCTAATATTGATAGTTCATCTTGAGGTGTTTCATTATCATCATCTTCACAAGATACAAATACCATTGGTAATGCCAATAGCATTACCATACATAGTCTACTGAAAAAAGAATTTAATTTTCTCATGTTGTTTTTTAAATGTAATTATTGATAATAAAATATTTCTATTTATTGTAATGCAGGTCTTCCACTGCCTGTATCTCTGTTGATATTTCTCCTGTCCATCCGCAGTCTTGGTTGACAGCCGTGTATATCTTTACAAAATCAATTCCGTCAAGATGTACCGGATTACCGTTTTTGTCTACTGCCCAATCGATTTTGAATTTAGAATATTCCGTATCATTCGGGTGATTGTCGGCATATCCCCAAGCATAGCAATAGCCTACCCAATGTTCCGGCATGTCAGGACGTGGCTCGTTTACTGCATTGTCGGCTAAGCGGTTTCCGGAGAAGGTGATCCGGTCTTCTTCTATCCATTGCGGATAATAGGAGTCTTGGGTATTAAAGTCATTTCTTTTTATCTCTCCTTGACCACCTTGGTTATCCGTCCATTGTACATTGTCTCCGGGCAGTTCGGGACGGTAATAGGTGATTTCATAATTCCGGATGGTGGAGGGGGAGTTGTATTCGCTTCCTGCCAGTTCATACCACTCGTCATCGGGAAGTCCGTTTCCATTGGTGTCTTTGGAAACCAGTACGATGCCCGGTTCTGCGCTTCCGCCGGGTTTGTCTTCATTGGTGCCATATATGTCATAGGCGGCATTCCCGTATATCTTGAAATCATATTCGCCCGATATATTAGGTACAGTATGGTCGAAACCTACTGTGATGTATCCCCCAAAAGCACCTAATGAAAGTAAGCATACATTCCGGTCTGATAACAGTTCCGTAGCATATTCCAATACTTGCTGATAGGTAAACCCCTCCTTATAAGCGGTGGCGGTGGTATTCATGAACTGCGTCGGGGCGGGGCGATACTCCAATACTTTGTTGGCGAAGGCGGCTGCCTGCGGGGTATCCGGATCGTCGTTGCCACTTTGCGTATCTTTGTCGGAGAAAACCACTGTATTGGGATTTTGTCCGATATTAGTGAGACGGTATATTAATTTTCCTTGTGGATTGAAACAGAGTACATCACCTCTTACCAAATAGTTATAGGCGTCTGTAATGTATATATTTCCACTATACGGATTGACATGGATGCCATAAGGGGTGTTGATCTCGGTTTCGTCTGTAATGAAATCCTCGCGCAGGGTAGTTCCCGTTTGCAGGTTGAATACCTTTATCTGCGAATCCTGTGTGGTGTAGTTGAAATTATATAAGTAAGCAAGTTGGTCGTTGATGGCAAAATTCATTACCTTTTCGTCATAAATCTGTTTCACTTCATCCGCGCGGGTGTCTATCTGAACAAAGTTATAATCGCCCGCACTGATGTCTTTACCGCGTGTTGCCACATAGACGTGGCCGTAATTGTCCGCCCTGATCCGCCCCGGATTGTAACCTACCTGTATTTTCTTTATTTCTTTGAACGGTTCTGTGCTGACTACGGACACGGTGTTGTCCACGCCAATTCCGTCCCAATCCAACCCTCCGGAATTGGATACATAGAGTTTATCTCCCTGCACGCAAATTCCGTCCGGATTCCGTCCTACTGTGGCATACTCTTCGATTTCCAATGAGGTGGTATCTATTCGGGCCACAGTGCCGTCGAACGAGCAGACATATGCTTTGTCTTTATGAAAAGCGATGTAACGCGGTTGCCGCGAACTACCGTTCTCATTCAGTACCGGTATCCGTTTCAGAGAGAGTCCTGATGCCCGGTCTATTACCTCGATCTGGCTCGAAACATTCACTACGATATAGAGCTTACTGCCGTAAATAGCCATATCATTGGCGGGGTTTGGCNNNNAATAGCCATATCATTGGCGGTATCGCCCAATCCTCGATGGTTTTTACTGCGGAAATAATCAGTGTCCGTCTGTCCGTTTTTGAGTGAATGAAACATGAGCGTACTGTTGTTCAGGTTAAACAGTCCTTCACTCAATACATAAATACCGGCGGTTCCGGTTTCTGTGTTGCTCCCTCCGTTGTCTTCGGGGCTATCTTTATCTGTAATATCATCACAGGCATGAATTAACAAGCTGAATACGAATAATGTGAGATATTTATATTTCATCATAAGATATATGTATTTTAATAAGTAATTTTCAATGTTGCACGTACCGAACGTCCCGGCATAGGGAAGCTCTTTATGATTTCGTAATTCTTGTTCAGCAGGTTGAGTACCTCGATGCTGAGTGATGTATTTATATCGCGTATTTTTAAATTGCGGCTGGCCGAAAGACTGTGGTCACTATAGCCATCCAGACGGTTCTGGCTTATGTTTTCTCCTTGTGTGTAGCGTTTGCCCGAGAAGAGGAAAGCGTAGGACAGGTTGATCCAGGGTGTTTCGATGCCTGCCTGCCCCGAACCGGATACACGCGGAGTATAGGCGATCTGGTGTTTATAAGTTTTTTTATAAGTATTGTCTGTTGCACTGGTGACATCCAGTGCACGTTGGTAAGTATAGTTTCCGGAAAGGTTGATTTGTAATTTCTCCATTGGATGCAAGGATATGCTTCCGGTGACATCCAAACCTTTTATATCTACTTTTCCCAGATTGGTCATGGTCCATACAAAAATGTTCTTGTTGGGAATAGCGACTATTTTATCCGTCACTTTATTGTAATAGGCATCTATCGTGGCCGATACATAGGGCAGAAATGTGCAGACAGATTTACTGTACGTAATGCCTACATTATACTGCCGGGTGCTTTCCGGACGCAAATCTCTCGTTCCTACCCGGCTGTAATACAGATCGTTGAAATTGGGTAACCGGAAAATGTCTTTATAGAAGAAGCGGATACGGAACTCTTCACTCCTGAACGGTTTGAAAGAAGCGCTGACGTAAGGGGTCAGTCTGCGGTGATTATCCGCTTTGGTGCCTTGCTGCACCTTTTCATTGGTGACCGTGGCCAATGCCGAAGCGGAGAGCGTAAGCCATTCGTTCACGTACTTTCCGGCGAGTGCGGTCAGCCATGAATATCGTGTAGGATAAGCAAAATCGGTTAAGTTGGCATTCAGCGTATTGATGCTACCGTCTGTGGAAAGAGAAAAAGACAGATTATCCAATACCCGGTAGAGTGCCGAAGCCGACAGATAGTATTCTTGTTGGTAATAACTGTTATCTTCTTTACCGGCTGAACTGGCATAATCAGGGTTCAGGTAACGCTGATAACTCCAATTCCATTTGGCCGATGCCTGGAATGCCCATTTCCGGTTGAATTCTTTTTTATATTGGCTTTGTACGAACGTGTTTTTATCCCACAAGTGTTGGTTGGCAAAGTCGTAATAGAAGGTAGTGGCATTGGGCAACCCGCGAGACGATTGGTAGTAGTATGCTTTCAGCCTCCATTGTTCGTTGTCGGAGAGGTTACCGAACAGGCCGGCTTCGGCACGCAGGCTTTCCACTTGCGTGTTTTTTCTTTTCTCGCGTGAGGTTAAATCATCCTTATCGCCATAATAGAGGGTATAAGGGTAGTGGCCGTCTGCCGACATCCATTCGGCATTGGCAGATAGTGCCCATTTCCGGGCTAATTTCTGCTCTATCAGTACGGACGGATTCACCAATCCCCAAGAACCGGTTTTGAACGAACCGATGATATGGGTGTTTTTATTATTCTTGAATTGCGGGGTCAGTGTCTGGATATTCAGTAGACCTGCGGAAGCGAAAAAGCGTGCCGGTTGGAATATGTTATCACTCTGCCCGTTGTTGAGGGAAAGGCGGTCTACATTATCCAAGGAGAAGCGTCCGATGTCGATTTGTCCTGTCTGGCAGTCGGTTATGGCAATGCCGTCATATCCTATGGCGGTATGTTGTGCTCCCAAGCTGCGGATGGATACGGTTTTCAATCCGCCAATGCCTCCATAGTCTTTTACAGTTACTCCTGCAAAGTGTTTTACAGCATCGGAAACCTGTAATACATGCAAGTTGTTTAATTCTTCTTTGGAAAATATCTGGGTGGGTGCCGTTGCGCGTACTTCCCGTGTCTGATATCGGTCGGAAACCACTACTTCGGGAATAGAATAAACATGTGTCGTATCTACCTTCTGCTGTTGGGCGGAAAGTAATGCAACAGGGCAAAGGCAGTAAACTACTGCACTGAAAAATTTGTATTCAAAGATCCGGTTCAATCTGTTCATCTAATCAGTTTTGATTAAAATGTCCGGGCGAAATCACTTCGACCGGACACATCAATAAACTTGGCAGAGTTTATTTGTAAATTATACTTTCTCTGAATCAGAGTGATGAATGAAATGATGGATAGAATTTATCCGGTTCATTAGACTCAACGCTTTTTCCACGAAAGCAATGAAAAGATTGCATGGCAGGTCTTCTGACTTGTTCCTGTGGCGGACGCCTTCCCGGGATTTCCC
Organism: Bacteroides sp. CAG:189; assembly: GCF_000432295.1. Taxonomy (NCBI): domain Bacteria; kingdom Pseudomonadati; phylum Bacteroidota; class Bacteroidia; order Bacteroidales; family Bacteroidaceae; genus Bacteroides; species Bacteroides sp. CAG:189. The sequence continues at coordinate 83,025 of NZ_HF991073.1, read as the reverse complement.
AGTGGCTAAAGGTAGTTGTCCGTAACGTTTTTATGGAACTTACAGCAGCGGGACTGTTCAGGATTTGCACCTGATTCCCTTTTTAATCACATCTTCCGAAGGAAGACTATGAACCAATGCGTGGCAAAGATAGAAAGAATATTCAGAATGGCAAAGGAATGGTACGGACTTATTATTGTGCCGATACATCATTTATCTATCCATAATCTATTTAGCTATAATATACTTTGCCGGACTGTATGGAGTATACTTTATTTCATCAGATATTGGGTTATTGCTTGCACGGTGGCATCTTTCAATAGCACTTTCTTATTTGCATCCAGCAGATAAAGGGTGGGTACTGCTTTCAGGTCATATAGATTTTGGGTTTTGATGGTAAGTGATTTGTCATATCCGTTGATCCACTCTTGGGGAAACTCATCACGGTGTCGTCTCCATTCGTCCAGTTCTTCGTCCGGATAGAGGGCAATTACTGCCAGCTGTTTCTTTTGGATCAACTCATTGATAATAGGAGAGTCTTTTAGTGCTTCTATGTTTTCCGTACAGGCATGGCAGCCCGGGTTATTGATAAACAATACGGTGTATTGGGATTTTATTTTATAGAGTGTGCTTTGCGCACCCGATTCTAATGTATAGGTAAAATCGATCGCTTTTGTATCGACTCGGTTTTTGTATGCCATCTCTATGCGTGCTTGAGGACGGATTTTTTCTGTTTCTGTCAGAACAGATGAAGAGATCATTGCTTCCAGCACCGGAATATAAAATTCTTCATTTCTTAAAGGGGAATTCGGGTCATAAAGGTATTTGTCGGCCAGTCCGGTGATATAATCGAAAACTTTTTTCTCGGTTTCTGTTCGGGCGATTGTTTTCTTTATCGCCTCCTGCGCCGTACTCAAAGGAACGTGATTCAGTAAATCGCAGTAATCGGCCCAGGTCTGTTCCGTAATATCAGGATGATGGATATAGTTTGTATCGGCAAAGTTTACATTGTCCCAATAATGCTTCACCAGAAAATCCGCCCGTAGTTCGGGAGTGTTCAGCATGGCCGGTATAGCCGGTAAATAAAAGGCAGTGAGGGTATCTTGTGGTATATAGGATACTTGACTTGAAGATTTTCCGTTTTTACAGGAAAAGAGACAGAATACGAGAGCTATCGGAAGATGTTTTATATAATTCATTTTTCTTGTTTTAATCGTTCTACAAAATTATGCGATTATTCCGTCGAAACAACAAGAATCCGTTTTATTTTTCCTTTTTATGATTTTTATCAGTTTATTTTCGAACCTTCTTTCTTATTGTTATGATGGCTTAAATCTTTTCTTGTTTATATTGCTCTATATGATTAGTGTAAGTATTTATGCCGTGAAGTAAGATTTGAAAAGATAGTGATACGATTTATTTCGAAATGAAAATGTATTACAAATTGATTTGTTTATAATGTTTTGTTTATCAGTGTATTATATAATATTATTTTTGCCCGTAGAGAAACACATCTTTTCTCTACGAGTTTCATCTTGTTTCTCTACGGGAAACGGTTCGTTTTTCGTAGAGAAACGAACCGGATGGTTAGGTAATATGACAAGAGGTGCTTTATTGAATCTTGGCTGTCATTGTTAGGTGTAAATTTAATTCCGGAAGAAGAACTTTCTTGTTGCCGGATGTTTTTTACCTTTCCTTTGCTAACGTGAATACGAATTCCAGTCCTCCGCCTTGATTGTTTTTGGCAGAGATGCTACCGCCATGTATGATTACCGCATTTTTCACAATGGCCAGCCCTAACCCGGTACCGCCCAATTTACGTGAACGGCCTTTATCTACCCGGTAGAATCGTTCGAACAGGCGGTTCAAATGTTCCGGAGATACTCCTATGCCGGTATCGGCAAAACTGAAATAATAGAAATTCTCGTCTTCGCGGAAACAGTTGATATTGATTTGGATATTGGTACCGGCATAGGCAATGGCATTATCCATCAAGTTTCGGAAAATGGAATACAATAGCGAATAGTTACCCCGTATCTGAATATCTTTTTTCAGAGAGTTGACCACTGTGATCTGCTTTTCTTCGAGTTCCAGAGAAACTTCATTGACGATATTGGTGACCAGTACGCTGATATCCACCTTTTCCATATCTATCATGTTGGCTGCTTCGTCCATGCGGGTCAGCACCGAGATGTCGCGTAACAGGCGGCTCAGACGATTGCTTTGTGCATAGCAGCGTTCCAAGAATACGTTTATTTTATCATGTGGGATGTGATCGTTGTTGACGATGGTTTCCAGATATCCCTGAATACTGCTTACGGGAGTTTTCAATTCGTGTGCGATATTTTGGGTTAGCTGGCGTTTCAAGCGTATCTGTTCTTCCTCCATCGTCACGTCATTGATGCTTATTTCGAAACTCATATCCTGAAAGATGATACACTCCACAATAAATGTTTTCCCGTTTTTATTGATAGTGATAGACATTCGTTTTTCTTCTTTACCGGAAGGCCGTTTAGGGGCTTTGTTGATAAAGTCGGTGATCTCTTTCAATTCATTGATTGTAAACACCTCTTCGGCTGTCTCTAAGTTGGAGTCAGAGATGAGATTGCTATATTGGGTAAAGAGGTTATTGACAAGAATTTCTTTTTTATCTTTGTTGAACACCCCAAGTCCTTCGTGAGAAATTTGCAGGTGGGTGATCAGTTTTTCCCGTTCGATGTAAAGGGCTTCTTTGGTTTCGTGCAGTCGTTTGTATATCTGGATGATGTGCTGTGATATTTCTCCCAATTCGTTATGAGGAAAAGCGGATTGCATGGCCATTTCGATCGGCTCATTCCGGTCGGCACGCATGGCGAATTCTCTCAACTGGCTAATGGAGGTACCTAATTTATTGGTGAATTTGTAGAAGATGACGACCAATAACAGGGTCACAATAGCAGTGAACCAGAGGTAATGCGAATCGGCTTTCAGATTGTTAATCAGGCTGACATTGTAAGGCAATGCCGAGCGTATGATATAATCATTGTAAAGAGTAGCCGAATAAAAATAAGGTACTCCTGTTGTTTCCGAAGTACGGCGAACATCAAATCCGCTACCGGTTGCCAATGCTTTTTCTACCTCCGGGCGAGTGATATGGTTTTCTAAAAGGGAGTTGTTTGTTTTATAGCTGTCATACAATACATTTCCCTGGAGATCGATAACTGTCACGCGTAAATCTTGCAATGCGTGGTTATTGATATACTCATTCATTTCATTCCGGATGCCCGAAAGCGTATCTATCTTTTCATTCAAACGTGCGTTATAGTCTTGCAATTGGGAATGAAGAAGCTCTACTTTGTACTCTTTTTCCCGTTGGTACTGATAAGCAATGAAGCAAGCGGCAAAAACCAGAAACAATGATATGACCGAAAGAAAGAGCTTCCGGCTGAATGAAAGAAAATGCTTTTGATTGACAGGTAGGTTCATGGTGGAATGATGAAAAAATGAAAGAATGAAGGAATGAAAAATAGGAGGGCTATGTGGTGTGTCTCTTTATCACGCATTTATGGCGCAGTCAATTGGCACATTGGCACATTGCCCGATTGGCACATTATTTCATTATTTCATTCTGTTTCAAAGCAATATCCGTATCCCAGGCGGGTGACGATCCGCTTGCCATATATGCCGATCTTTTTACGCAGACGGGTGATGTTGACATCGATCGTACGGTCGAGTACGTATACTTCATCGCTCCATACGCGGGCAAGGATGTCCTCGCGCGAAAATACCCGTCCTTTGTTCTGTAATAGCAGGAATAGGATTTCGAATTCTTTTTTGGTCAGTGCCACTTCTTCTCCGTCTATGCTGACTTTCTTTTTTGTAATGTCGATTACCAACGTCTGGTAAGTGATCTGTTCCGGTGCTTTTTCGGTTTCGGGGGTAATGGTACGCCGCAGAACCGCTTTTACGCGTGCTATCACTTCACGCAGGGAGAAAGGCTTCGAGATATAGTCGTCCGCACCGAGGTTAAAGCCGGTCACCGTATCATTTTCCGTATCTTTGGCGGTGATGAAGATGATAGGTACATGAGCCGTCTTTTTATCTTTTTTCAGTATATTAGCCATTTTGAATCCGGAGATTTCTCCCATCATCACATCCAGCAATAGCAAATGATAACTGCTGATATCCATTTTCAGAGCTTCTTCGGCGGAATTGGCAGTATCTACTTCATAACCTTCATTTTCAAGATTGAATTTCAGGATTTCACAAAGGTCTTCTTCATCGTCGACAACTAAAATGCGGTAATCGTTCATTGTATTCTCTGTTTATATGACATTACAAATATAATCTTTTATTTTATTTCGCAGCAAAGGTGAGCGATTTTTGTTACGACGGGGTGAAACACGTGTTACAATTACGTTACAATTTGTGGTTTTTCATAAAAAGGGATTATTAAAGTAATGGCGATGAGGTATTTGAGATGTCGGTACTTCCGGCAGACAGTTCGAACACCACCATTTCGCTTTCTGTTCCTATCCGGAAGGGAGGTCCCCATAGTGATAATCCACTGGATACATATATGTGCGTGTCTCCCCATTGGCGGTAACCGTGGCTCTGTTCATAGATATAATCCGTAACCAGACTCATAGGCCACACCTGTCCGTGGTGGGTATGCCCGCTGAATTGTAGGTCGATGCCGGCAGCTTCTGCGTCTGTCAGGTTATAGGGTTGGTGATCCAGCAGGATGATGGGACGGCTTTTATCGATATTCTCCATCAATTCCTGTAAGGAACGGCGGGAGGGGTTATGCCGGTCGTCACGTCCTATCAATTGTATGCCATTGGGCAAAGTTACCACCGAATCTATCAGGAGTTGTATCGGAGTACTTTTTATGAACCGGGCACTTTCGTCGATGCCACTGATGTATTCGTGATTACCGGGAACCATGTAGATACCCATCGGTGCTTTTAATTCCGATAATTCTTCGCTCATTTTTTCGGTGTAGAGGGGAACGACACTGTTGTCGATCAGATCGCCGCCGATCAGTATAAGGTCCGGCTTCTGTTCATTAATCATATCGACGTACTTTTTCAAGGCGCTTTTTCCCGTTCCGTATCCTAAATGAATATCGCTTACAGCTACGATTTTTATCGGTTGCGAGTTGTTTTCATACGGTTTGTTGATTGTTATATCGACTGCATTCGTTTTCGGATGGCGGTAATTGTAGTATCCGCATCCCAATAGGATGAATGTTAACAGCAATGACACGGGAAATCCGTATCTGAAAGGCGTATAGAATCGTTTCAGTATGTCGGTCAACAACAGGAATATCACCATGTATAGGGTGAATATCAACCAGCCTGTACCTATTTCGTACATCGTATGCGAAATGAAAGAGGGCATTTCTACATTGCGGCTCAGCAAACTGCCGAATAGTGACAAGGCACCGCACCAGAACAGAATGCCTGCTGCTACTTTTATTCCCGAATGGCAGGTAGGCAGTGCCCGTAATCCTTTGATAAATATGTAAATGTTTCCTGCGAGGTATACGCTGATAAGAATAATGAAGAATGTCGGCATAAGTCAATGTATTTGGAGTCTGTTTTTAGAAATGGACAAAGATAAGCCATATTCATGAATAAAAAGAGCGAATATTACTGATATGAACCTAAAAAAATGAAATAAGGGTAGGGCAGGCATCCGATGAGAAATACAACCTTTTCTTAAATGTTGTATTTCATTCAATCTATCGATTTTATTTTTTTACCTTTGTATGTGCTACAAAAAAAGTAGAGGGAAAAATGATAAAGATAGATTTGAAACAGCGAAAGCGGGAAGTGCTGGGAGTGATTGCCATATTATTTGTTATTGTGACAGGAATGTCCATCTATAAATATGCCTCTTTCAGTTCCGGTTTTGAAATAACGGATGATTTGGGAGGAAACATCTTTCCTTCTGCTATCCTGTCTGTGGCTACTACCGATGCCCAGGTCATCGAACCGTCCGATTCTTTTTATATCGGTAATCCGAAATCGTGCATCGCCATCAGGGTGAAATCCCGTTCGGCATATAGCCGGGTACGTATTGAAGTGGCGGAGACTCCTTTCTTTTCACGTTCCGTATCCGAGTTTATTCTTGAGAAACCGCATAGAGAATATATGATTTATCCCGATATTATCTGGAACTACGAAGCGTTGAAGAATAACGTGCAGGCAGAACCGGTCAGTGTAGCGGTAACGGTAGAGATGAATGGGGATGATCTGGGGCAGAGGGTACGTACCTTTTCGGTGCGAAGTATCAATGAATGTCTGTTAGGATACGTCACTAACGGTACGAAATTCCATGATACCGGCATATTCTTTGCCGCCTATGTCAATGAAGAGAATCCGATGATCGATAAATTGCTGCGTGAAGCATTGAATACCCGTATTGTGAATCGTTTCTTAGGATATCAGAATGCAAAGGCGGATGCGGTGGATAAACAGGTGTATGCCCTTTGGAACGTGTTGCAGAAGCGTAAGTTCCGTTACAGTTCGGTGTCCAATACCAGCTTATCCAGTAATGTGGTTTTCTCACAGCGGGTACGTACGTTCGATGATGCTTTGGAATCGTCGCAGATAAACTGTGTGGATGGCAGCGTACTGTTCGCTTCTCTGCTTCGTGCCATCAATATCGATCCGATTCTGGTGCGTACGCCGGGGCATATGTTTGTGGGATATTATACGGACAGTTCCCATCAGGATATGAATTTCCTGGAAACGACGATGATCGGTGATGTCGATCTGGACGACTTTTTTCCGGATGAGCAATTGGACTCTACCATGGTGGGAAAATCTCAGAACCAGATGTCTCTGCTTACTTTTGAGAAGTCGAAACAGTATGCCAACAAGAAATATAAGGAGAATGAAGAAGGTATTCATTCCGGTAGGTTGAACTACATGTTTCTGGAAATATCAAAAGAGGTACGGAGGAAAATCCAGCCGATAGGGAAGTAAGATCTTCCTCCGTGTGGGGTAACTATTCGGCAGGGAGTATTTCAAAACGGGCCGTCATCTGGTATCTGAGCTTGATCGTTCTGAAATTTTCCGGATTACTGTCATAACTTGGTATTGCTACGTTGCTCATAGCCGACTGTGGTTGGAAATAGCTGAAGCTCCGTTCTTCCGGCTCTACGATACGAAGAACGTTCCCGAGTTTCTGTCCCATTGCCGCCACCAGATAATCCGCCTTTTGGCGTGCTGCTTTTAAGGCTTCTATTTTTCCTTGTTTGCGGTATTCCTGCAAATCTTTATTTTTTAGTTCGCCGATGTTCATCGATTGAATCCCTTTGGTATTTACTGTCTGTATGATCCGGTTGATCTGGTCGGGATTTTGTAACTTTATATCAAAGGTTTTGGATATGAGAAAATCTTTTCCACGTTCGCGCCAGTAATCACCTACTTCTTTGGTCTGAATATCCGACGGAGCGATACCCGCTTGCTTTAAGGCGCTCATCAGGTTATGTTCAATCTCATTGACGGGTACTTTGGTCTGGTAATCTTCCGGCTTGCTTTTTTTTTCGAATTCTTCCTGCCAGTATTCCTTTATGGTAATCATAAAATGAATTTCGTCCGGGATGATTTCCGTTTCGGAACTGCCGGTCACTTCGATGTAGCGGGAGTTGTTGTCTTCTTGTGCGGAGATTGCCAGGATGCCACTTAGCCATAGAGTGACAAGTACTACGAATGTTTTCATATTCTTGCGGTTTTAGTTATTGCATTTGCTCCAAAGATAAAGGTTCTTTGAAGGAAAAACAAATGAGACAACATTTATTGTTTCCTGTTTTTTGCATATCCGCTTCGGGAGTGTTATTTTTGTCGAAATATCTGTTGAGTAGAAGAAAAAAACAAAATAAGATGATACAAGGTAAGAAATTTATTTCTCCGGGAGCGTGGTTCACCATGGTTTATCCTTCAGATTGGAATGAGTTTGAAGACGGTGAAGGTTCCTTTCTGTTTTACAACCCCGATACCTGGACAGGGAATTTCCGGATTTCGGCTTTCAAGGCGGATGCTGCTACACGCGGCGCTATGGATTATGGCAAAGAAGCTGTGAAGCAGGAGCTAAAAGAGAATCCTTCGGCTTCATTGGTGAAAATCGGAAAATTAGCATGTGCTTACAGTAAAGAAATGTTTCAGGAAGAGGGGGCTTATTACACCACTCACCTTTGGATTACCGGCATTGGGAATGTGGCGTTCGAATGTTCGTTTACCGTGCCTAAAGGCGGAAGCGTGAAAGAAGCGGAACAAGTGATCGGTACGTTGGATATACGCAAAGACGGACAGAAGTACCCGGCGGAAGTGATTCCTGTACGTTTGTCCGAGATCTACGTGATTAATGAGGGGTATGAATGGACAGTGAATACCGTAAAGAAGGAATTGAAAAAAGATTTCCAAGGTTTGGAAGAAGATTTACCGAAACTCCAGCAGGTGATTGATAGCGGCGTGATAGGAAAAAAGAAGAAGGAAGAATGGCTGGCTATCGGCATCACTGTCTGTACCATATTGGTCAATGAAGCGGAGGGATTCGAATGGATGACTTTAATCGATGGTAACCGGGAAGTGCCCGTACTGCAATATAAAGATGGAAAACTCATCGATCCTCTGAAACTGTTTTGGAGTAAAGTGAAAAATGACGAGACGTGTGATGTGGAGGAAGTGTTTAAATCGGCGGTATAGAATTAGTAGTTAAGTAGTTAAGTAGTTAAGTAGCTGTGCAGCGTGTAGGGGGCTATGGATTTTAATGCGATCTTTCACTCCTATATTTTTAATTGCTATTTATTACTTAAACTATCTACTACTTACTACTTATCTACTTGACTATTTAACTACTAAATCACTTACCTGCTAAACCTCTTACTTACCCACCAGCTCCTTTTAACCATTTACTACTAAATTACTGATTTTATGGTTCCTTATTTACAAGTAGATAATCTTACTAAATCCTTTGGAGATTTAGTTTTGTTTGAAAATATATCTTTCGGTATTGCCGAAGGGCAGCGTATCGGACTGATCGCTAAAAACGGGACGGGAAAGACGACCCTTCTGAATATACTTTCCGGGAAGGAGGGATATGATAACGGGAATATTGTTTTCCGTCGGGATCTCCGTGTAGACTATTTGGAGCAAGATCCGAAATATCCCGAAGAACTGACTGTGCTGGAAGCCTGCTTCCATCATGGCAACAGTGTGGTAGAACTGATCAAGGAATACGAGCATTGCATGGAAACGGAGGGACATCCGGGACTGGAAGATTTGCTGGTACGCATGGATCATGAGAAAGCATGGGAATATGAGCAGAAGGCTAAACAGATTCTGTCGCAATTGAAAATCCGTAATTTCGACCAGCAGGTGAAACATCTTTCCGGAGGACAGCTAAAGCGCGTGGCTTTAGCGAATGCCTTGATTACCGAGCCCGATCTGCTGATTCTGGATGAGCCTACCAATCACCTTGATCTGGATATGACGGAGTGGCTGGAAGATTACCTGCGGCGCACAAACCTAAGCTTGTTGATGGTGACGCACGACCGCTATTTCCTGGATCGTGTCTGCTCCGAGATTATAGAGATCGATAACCGGCAGTTGTATCAGTATAAAGGAAATTACAGCTATTATCTGGAAAAACGGCAGGAACGGATCGAAGCAAAAAGTGTGGAGATAGAGCGTGCTAATAACCTTTATCGTACGGAACTCGACTGGATGCGTCGCATGCCACAGGCACGCGCACATAAGGCGAAGTACCGGCAGGATGCTTTTTACGAAATAGAGAAAGTGGCCAAGCAGCGTTTTAATAATGACAATGTAAAACTGGATGTAAAGGCATCCTATATTGGCAGCAAGATATTCGAAGCGGATCATCTTTATAAGAGTTTTGGTGATCTGAAGATATTGGATGATTTCTCTTACATTTTTGCCCGCTATGAAAAGATGGGTATTGTCGGCAATAACGGGACAGGGAAATCTACTTTTATCAAGATACTGATGGGAGAGGTACAGCCCGATAGCGGTACGGTGGATATAGGCGAAACGGTTCGTTTCGGTTATTACTCTCAGGACGGGTTGCAGTTTGACGAACAGATGAAGGTGATCGACGTGGTGCAGGACATCGCGGAGGTTATCGAATTAGGTAACGGCAAGAAATTGACTGCTTCACAATTTTTGCAACATTTCCTGTTTACTCCCGAAACCCAACACAGCTATGTCTATAAATTGAGCGGGGGAGAGCGCCGGCGGTTGTATCTGTGCACCGTACTGATGCGTAACCCGAATTTTCTGGTACTGGATGAACCGACCAACGACCTCGATATCATTACACTGAATGTTCTTGAAGAGTATCTTCAGAATTTTAAAGGATGTGTGATTGTGGTGTCTCACGACCGCTATTTCATGGATAAAGTGGTAGATCACCTGTTAGTATTCAACGGTCAGGGGGATATTCGTGATTTCCCCGGAAATTACAGCGATTATCGTGATTGGAAAGAAGCCAAGTCCCAGAAGGAGAAAGAGGCCGAGAAATCCCAGGAAGAGAAGACTGCGCGTGTGCGCCTGAATGAAAAACGTAAAATGAGTTTCAAGGAGAAACGTGAATTCGAGCAGTTGGAAAAGGAGATAGCAGAGCTGGAAACAGAGAAAGCGCTTATTGAAGCGCAGCTTTGCAGTGGTACGCTTTCTGTAGACGAGCTTACGGAGAAGTCGAAACGCCTGCCCGAAGTGAACGATTTGATTGATGAGAAAACTATGCGTTGGTTGGAATTAAGCGAAATAGAATCATGAACCTGACGAACTATCATAGCCATTGCCTTTATTGTGACGGACGTGCCGATATGGACTCTTTCATCCGCTTTGCCATCAGTGAAGGATTTACATCGTATGGTGTTTCATCACATGCGCCGTTGCCTTTTCCCACTGCATGGACGATGGAATGGGACAGTATGGAGGACTATTTAGAGGAGTTTCGCCGGGTAAGGGAGAAGTATGCCGGCAAGATCGAATTTTATGTCGGCCTGGAAATCGATTATCTGAATGAAGAGAGCAATCCGTCGGTTTCCCGTTTCCGGGAATTGCCGTTGGATTATCGCATCGGTTCCGTGCATCTGTTGTATAATGACAAAGGAGAAGTGGTGGATGTCGATGTGGCTCCCGAAGTATTCCGTAAGATAGTAGACGGGCATTTCGGCGGCGATCTCGATCGGGTGATCCGTCTTTATTACGACCGTCAGCTTCGCATGATCGAGTTGGGTGGTTTTGATATTTTAGGGCATGCGGACAAGATGCATTATAATTCGGCTTGCTATCGTCCCGGCCTGTTGGACGAACCGTGGTATGAGAAACTGATGCAGGATTATTTCGCCCGGATCGCAAAAAAAGGGTATATGGTTGAAATCAATTCCAAGGCTTATCATCTTTACGGCACATTTTTTCCGAACGAACGTTACTTTCCGTTGTTGAAAGAATTGGGTATCCGTGTGATGGTGAATAGTGATGCCCATTATCCCGAAAAAATCAATGCCGGACGTCCGGAAGCGCTGGCGGCTTTGAAACGTGCAGGATTCAGTACGGTGATGGAGATGCATCAGGGAAAGTGGGTGGAATGTGATTTGGCAAAGTGAAAGAGAAAAAGGCCAATCATTTCCGGTGGAAAGATTGAAAGTAAACAGGAAATGCCTATCTTTATAGAGAATAAAAATATATGGAAAAAAGAATTTATCCTATTGGCATACAGAATTTTGAGAAGCTGCGCAAAGACGGTTATGTCTATGTGGACAAGACCGCATGGGTACATCGGCTGGTGACCACCGGCAGTTACTATTTTCTGAGTCGTCCGCGCCGCTTCGGTAAAAGTCTGCTGATTTCCACCCTTGAAGCCTATTTTTTAGGAAAACGTGAACTGTTTAAAGGGTTGGCGATAGAACAGTTGGAGGAGAATTGGACGGTGCGTCCGGTCTTTCATCTCGACTTGAATATCGGCAAATATGACATACCCGGAAGTCTGGATGACATGCTGGAAAAGAACGTTGCCAAATGGGAAGAGCTTTATGGCGCCAACAAATCGGAACGTACGATTGCCTTGCGTTTTGCCGGTGTCATAGAGCGTGCTGTGGAAAAGACGGGACATCGTGTCGCTATTCTGGTGGACGAATATGACAAGCCTATGTTGCAGGCCATCGGTAATCCTGAATTGCAAAAGGAGTTCTGTAATACCTTGAAGCCTTTCTATGGTGTGTTGAAAAGTATGGACGGCTACATCAAGTTAGGATTTCTGACAGGAGTCACGAAGTTTGGAAAAGTGAGTGTGTTCAGTGACTTGAACAACTTGAAGGATATCTCCATGCGTCGTGATTATAACGATATTTGCGGTATCACGGATGAAGAACTGCATCAGTATTTTGACAAAGACCTGCATCTTCTTGCCGAAGCGCAGAATATGGATTATGATAGCGTGTGCCTTGAAATGAAGAAACGTTATGACGGCTATCATTTTAATTTCAACACTCCCGGTATCTACAATCCTTTCAGTCTGCTCAATACGTTCGACTCTATGGCATTCGGCAATTACTGGTTTGCTACAGGTACTCCCTCTTACTTGGTTTACCTGCTGAAAAAGCATAATTACCGGTTGGAAGAAATTCAGGGAGTGGAGGTTACGGCAGATGTGCTGGACAGTATCGATTCGGAAGGTACCCATCCCATTCCTGTTATCTATCAGAGCGGATATCTGACTATAAAGGATTACGACAGCCGTTTTAGACTTTATACGTTGGATTATCCTAATCAGGAAGTAGAGGAAGGCTTTTTGAATTATCTGATGCCTTTCTATACAGACAAGAGTGAATCTGAAGCACCGTTTGAAATCCGCAAGTTTGTATCTGAGGTGGAACATGCGAAAGTGGACGGTTTTTTCCGTCGTCTGCAGAGCTTCTTTGCGGATGCTCCCTACGAGGTGATTGTCGGTCAGGAGCCGCAACGTAATGTGGAGTTGTTTTTTCAGAACGTGCTTTTTATCGTGTTCAAGATGATGGGCTTTTATGTTCGGGTGGAATACCATACGAACCGGGGGCGTGTGGACTTGGTGCTGACAACCGATCATTATATCTACCTTATGGAATTCAAACAGGACGCTACGGCTGCAGAGGCTTTGGCGCAAATCAATGAGAAATGTTACGGGCAATCTTTTCAAAATGATCCTCGACGGCTGTTCAAGATAGGTGTGAGTTTTAGTAGTAAGGCCAGAAATATAGAGGAGTGGGTAATGGAAGAATAAATTCAGTTTCTTCCGTCATTTCAAAAAGAGAGATCATCCAAGATAAAAGAAGAGACCATTCATAATACTTGTATATTGGCAAGTATATGAACGGTCTCTTTTTTGGGGTCAGTAGGGATGAGAAGATTTTTGGGAAAGCGTCTGATTCTTTCCTCTCTATTCCGTTCTTTTACAGGAGTTAGCTTGCAGGAACTCATTGAGTACCGTCTCATAATTTCCGTGTATCAGGATGTGATGATTTCCTAACGGGTTCTTTAAGAAATAATCGGCAGGTGTATCCAGTTTGACGCGTACCTGTGTGCGGCACATATTGATATAGTTCGTATTTTCGGTAAGTGTGCCTGTGGAAAGATAATATTCGTCCAGGCATTCTCCGCCGCATTTCAGGATGGTGACGTCTCCTGTAGGCAAAATTCCTTGAATACCGATCCCTGTTTCCGTTTCAAAATGATTACGGATCACATACTTTTCCGTCTGTTTTAATCCAACGGTACAGTGAGCCAGAATAATCTCATTGGTTCGGGCATTGATCATGGAAGGATTAGCCATAAATCCGGCCTTTCCGGTCAATGCTTTGGCTGCTAACAACGTGAATATGGATTGCAGGTCACCCTCACATCCGGCAAGGATACCTTCATCGTTCAGCATAGCCAATGCCAGACAGCCGGTAGTGCCGATCTGCTCTATTATCTTGAAACAACTTAAAGTGACTGCACTCAGCTTTTCTTCTTTGCATATTCTTTTTACAGCCCGGTAGAGACGCATTGCTTTTAGCATGTCTTCCGGAGTCCCCTCCCGGCAAGCCAGTGCCTGCGAAGCGACGGCAGCGCAGGAAGCACCCACCTCATTGTCATTGATGCGTTCGTAAATTTTGTACACCCGTTCGAGGGGGATATTGATGTATTCCACTCCCCAGCGACGCTTGGCCAGCAAATAATCTACATTGCTGGCTACGAGCCATGAAGAAGGTGTCCCGATAACGCCTATACGCATTCCGTACAAAGAACGTTGTGCCTGGAAGTTATTATATAAAATCTGTATACGTTTTATGATGGATGGGAGTTCTCCGTGGAGAATTTCGCTCTTCATACCCCGGTTACGGAGCCAGGAAGATATTTCAAGCGCTGCTGCGAGTGAGTTTTGCATGCCGTCTGCCAGAAGGATGGCAGGGCGGGGGAGAGATTCAAAATGTTGTATAACCAGTCTTTCTACTCCGCCGGTGGCTATGAAGATGATTTTGAAATCATCATTGCTCAGCTTGTCGATATCCTCATAATTAACAAACCGGACCGTGAAATATTTCTCTAATTCATTCAATATCACTTCGTGCGAATTGAGTGCAGAAGCCTGTTTGTGTAGTAGTGACGCAAACGTAATGAGGTTTATGGTCATTATGGTATTGTTTTGGGTTTTGTATATGACAAATGTATAGCTTTCTTTTCATAATACCATAACGTTTTTACCCTTGATAAGGTTTTTAAAGTTTTTATGTCTCTGTGTCCGATTTATTGTGTACATTTGCCCTCTCTAATTAAAAATAGTAAATCGATAAATAAGTAAATAACATTATGCCAACAATATCCATTCGCGGAAACGAGATGCCTGCATCTCCTATCAGAAAGCTGGCTCCTTTGGCTGATGCAGCAAAGCAAAGAGGGGTACATGTGTTTCACCTGAACATCGGACAGCCGGATCTGCCCACACCTCAGGTCGCGATTGATGCCATACGTAATATTGACCGTAAAGTATTGGAGTATAGCCCGAGTGCGGGATATTGCAGTTACCGGGAGAAATTGGTAGGATATTATGCAAAGTTCAATATCAACCTGACGGCTGATGATATAATTATCACTTCCGGAGGTTCGGAAGCGGTGCTTTTTTCATTCCTCTCCTGTCTGAATCCGGGTGATGAAATTATTGTACCCGAACCGGCATATGCCAATTACATGGCTTTTGCCATCTCTGCCGGAGCAAAAATACGTACCATTGCCACTACCATCGAAGAGGGCTTTTCCTTGCCTAAGGTAGAGAAGTTCGAAGAACTGATCAACGAGCGTACCAAAGCGATCTTGATTTGTAATCCGAACAATCCTACCGGGTATTTGTATACTCGCAGAGAGATGAATCAGATACGTGACCTGGTGAAGAAATACGATCTTTTCCTCTTTTCCGATGAAGTTTACCGTGAATTTATCTATACCGGTTCTCCTTACATTTCTGCCTGTCATCTCGAAGGCATTGAAAACAATGTGGTGCTCATCGACTCGGTATCGAAACGCTACTCTGAATGTGGTATCCGTATCGGCGCCTTGATCACGAAAAATAAGGAGATACGTGATGCTGTGATGAAATTTTGCCAGGCCCGTCTGAGTCCTCCCTTGATCGGTCAGATTGCTGCTGAGGCTTCATTGGATGCCAATGAAGATTATCTGCGTGATACCTATGATGAATATGTGGAACGTCGTAAATGCCTGATTGACGGTCTGAACCGTATTCCGGGTGTATATTCTCCTATTCCGATGGGAGCGTTTTATACTGTAGCCAAGTTGCCAGTAGACGATTCGGATAAATTCTGTGCCTGGTGTCTCTCCGATTTCGAATACGAAGGCCAGACAGTTTTTATGGCCCCTGCTTCCGGTTTTTATACTACTCCCGGAGCCGGACGGAATGAAGTCCGTATCGCCTATGTCTTAAAGAAAGAAGACTTGAACCGCGCGCTCTTTGTGCTTAAAAAGGCGTTGGAGGCATATCCGGGGAAGACGGAATAAATAGAAGTGAATTGGTGATACCCCGTCAGTCACTCGAATTGCTAATCAATTATCACTAACCCGCTAATCACTATTTTCTATGTCTTTTCCCCTCTTCATAGCTCGTCGCCTTTATCGTGATACCGATGGTGGGAAACAGGTATCGCGGCCGGCTGTTCTCATCGCTATGGTGGGGATTGCTATTGGTTTGGCAGTGATGATCATTACGGTGGCCGTAGTGATTGGATTTAAGAGGGAGGTGCGTAATAAGGTGACCGGTTTCGGGTCTCATATCCAGATTACTAATTTCGATGCTGTCCGGTCATACGAAACTCATCCTGTGGTGGTGGGTGACAGTATGTTGGCTGCTTTGGCGGCTAATCCGGACATAAAGCATGTGCAGCGTTACTCCACAAAGCCGGGGATGATTAAGACGGACGATGCTTTCCAAGGAATGGTTCTGAAAGGAGTAGGGCCGGAGTTTGATGCCACGTTTTTTCGTGACAATCTGTTGGAAGGTGAGATTCCGGCTTTCAGCGATTCGGCTGCCACCGGACAGGTGGTCATATCAAAAGCACTTGTCGATAAGCTGAAGCTAAAATTGGGGGATAAGATATTTACTTATTATATCCAGGACAATGTGCGGGTTCGTCCGTTGACCGTTACCGGGATTTATCAGACTAACTTTTCGGAATATGATAACCTGTTCCTGCTGACGGATTTATATACCGTAAACCGGTTGAATAATTGGAAACCCGATCAAGTGAGCGGTGCGGAGTTGCAAGTGAAGGATTATGACCGTTTGCCAGACATCACCTATGAGGTGGCCGAAAGCACGGATAACCGGGCGGATAAATATGGCGGTGTATATTTTGTGCAGAATATAGAGGAGTCCAATCCTCAGATATTCGAGTGGCTTGGCTTGCTCGATCTGAATGTGTGGGTGATTTTGATTCTGATGATCGGGGTAGCAGGCTTTACCATGATTTCCGGTTTGCTGATTATTATTATCGAACGTACCAACATGATCGGTATCCTGAAAGCTTTGGGAGCGAATAACCTTACGATCCGTAAAGTGTTTCTTTGGTTTTCGGTATTCCTGATAGGCAAGGGGATGATTTGGGGAAATGCTATCGGATTGGTATTCTGTCTCATACAGTCACAGTTTCATCTTTTCAAATTGGATCCCGAAAGTTATTATGTCGATTCGGTACCTGTCTCTTTTAATGTTTGGCTTTTTCTGCTCATCAATGCCGGTACCTTGCTTGCTTCTGTACTAATGTTGTTGGGGCCTTCTTATCTGATTACCAAGATAAATCCGGCCAGCTCCATGCGATACGAATAACAGGAGGGCCGGAGCTGTTCTGACGGGATTATGATTGTTAATATTCCAGTTCTACTTTGACCGGGAAATGATCCGACGGTGTACGTGCTTCATAACTTTCAATGGAGATCTCTTCCGGGCAGTCCTTGACATTTGCTTTTTCAGTACCTGTGGCTTTAGTGCTTCTGTAAGTATCTGTCAATACCCCGTATTTCTTTACTTTAAATAACGGCGATACGAATACATGGTCGATGCGGCTTTCTGTAAAGTTGTTCGGATCGAAGCTGTTGAAAGTTCCGTTGGTTGCATAGCGGAAATCTGCGGATTCATAAGAGTCTTTCAACACTCCATTGCTTACTAATGCTTTATAGGAACTGTGTGTCTGGTCTACATTGAAATCTCCTGTGAGGATAGCCGGCAGATTGGCTCCGAGTTCTTTCATCTTCTCCTGTACGAGGAAGGCACTTTCCACCCGCGCTTTTTTTCCGATGTGATCCATATGCAGATTGAAGAAAAGGAACTCGAATCCGGTATCTTTGCATTTGAAGTGTCCCCAGCTACAAATACGGGGCAATACCGCGTCCCATCCGATACTTGCCGTATCGGGTGTTTCCGAAAGCCAGAAATCTCCTTTTTTAATAAGATCGAATTTATCCGTACGATAGAATATAGCCGAATGTTCTCCTGCTTCTTTGCCGTCATTACGCCCTACGCCGATATATTCATATCCCGGTAAAGCGGCTTTCATGTCTTCCAGTTGCCGGATATATCCTTCTTGAGTACCGAAAATGTCGAAACTGTGGTATTGTATCAGTTTGGCCATCACGGGATAACGTTTTCCCCAGCCATTGCCTGCGGCAGAATCTTCTGCATTGGCATAACGAAGATTGTAAGATGCTGTCGTAAACGAACCGTTTTCGGCAGGTTTTTGATTCTGGCATCTCAATAGTCCTATTAATAGGACAGTCATAATTAAAATTTTGTTTTTCATAAAATATCTGATAAGAGTTTTTTAGAATTGAGTGCCTCTAACGTCTCATGAAGTCTCCTTTACCGCGATATAGGCGGTAAAGCTTGAGTTGGAGGGTTTGTAAAGGCTGCAGCAGGTCGAATAGGAGCAGGGAGAAGTAATAATGACGGTTTTCTTCCTGATCGGTTGCTGTTTTATTGATGACGATGGCTTGCACGGTATAACGCAACAGCCAGATAAAGAAAGCGATGCCGGCTACCAGCCAGTGCGAGTGAATGATTCCGAATACGATACTGGCTATACAAGCCACATAGAACAGCAGGCGGGAACATGTCTCGAAGCCCAGCAGATAGCGTTGGGCACCTTTGTAGTAACGTGCCGTAGCCATATAGCTCACTCTTTCTTCTTTCCAGTCCTTGTATCTTTCTATGGGTTGCATTCTCATGATGGCACGGGCATTGGTTTCCACCCGGGTATTTTCCGTATTGGCTATCTGATTGATGAACAGGTCGTCTTCTCCCCGTTGCAGGTTCAAGTGCGTGGAATATCCTTTTTGTTTGAAAAAAAGTTCTTTTCTGTAAGCGAGGTTTCGTCCCAATCCCATGTAAGGCTTTCCGGCAAGGGCAAAGCCTAAATAGCGCAGTGAAGTAAACAAGGTATTGAACGATATTCGTTTGTGCAGCCATCCTTTACCACGTTCATATCCACTGTATCCCAATACGATTTGGGTATGCGGAGTAAAGTTACGGGCCATCAGGCGCAGCCATTGATTGCTTGCGGGCTGGCAGTTGGCTTCGGTGAACACCAGCCAGTCATGTTTGCTTGCCTTGATACCCAATGTCAGTGCCAGTTTTTTACGGCTGATATACCGGGCGCTGTCCGGAGTGAAACTGTGATACAGGTGTTGGTATTTTTCTTCAAAAGCGGACAGTACGGCTTCGCTTTCGTCCGTAGAGCCGTCATTGATGACGATTACTTCAAATTGCGGATAATCCTGTTCCAGGATAGCCGGAAGGAAACGGCGCAGATTTTCTGATTCGTTACGTGCACAGATCACGACCGACAGGGGAGGAAGTTCCTTTGTGAAGTGCAGTTCGTTTTTCCGGTCGGTGATATTCCGCATATGTATCCGGTTGTAAATTCCCAGATAGTAAATGTATTGGATAATCAGAAAAACTCCTGCCACTGATAATAATATCAGTTCTGCCATACTGAATGTAAATGCTTCCATTGATGTAATGTCGTTTTTAGGATACAAAAGTACGCAAATTTTCGGTAGGATACATGCTTTGCCAAGCGGTTATTTTCGTGTGTCGAGATATTCTCTTTTGAACATATCGACAAACAGGAAGAACAGGGAAAGCAGTAACGGTCCGAAGATCACTCCCATGAATCCGAACAACGACAGGCCGATGACTACCCCGAAAATAGTAATGAGCGGATGAGTGTCGGTCATCTTCTTTTGTAGGATAAAGCGTATCAGGTTATCGAGTTGCGAGACGATAATACCACCGTAGGCTGCCAGTCCGATGGCATTGGGCCAGTCTCCGGTCAGGGCCATATAGACGGCGACGGGGAACCAGATCAAGCCTGTACCCACCATTGGGATAACCGTGGCGAAACAGGTGAGGAAACCGAGCAACAATGCATTGGGGGCTCCGAATATGAAATAGCCGATCATGGCAACTCCTCCTTGTATGACGGCTAAAAGAGGAATACCTATGGCATTGGATCGGACAATCATATTGATCTCATGTATCACGTGTTCCGTATTGGTTGCATTAAAAGGCAGGATGGCATTGACATATGCTTCCATCTTTATACCGCCGATCAGCATGAAATACAAAACGAAGACCAGTACGAACAGATTGACGACAAAGCTGCTGATCCCTCCCATTACGGCTTGCCCGATGCGGGGAAGGGCGGATACGATAAACGAGGTCGTATCACTGCCCAATACGTCATAGCCTGTTTTACTTTTGATGATTCCGGCTATTTCTTCGATAGGAGCAATGATGGATTGCGGATCGAGATTGAGGTTTTGCAGTTTGTCGACCAACATCCATACTACCAATGAAATAGGTATCAGGAAGAAGAAGACGGCTTCAGTCGTGATCAGCAGAGCGGCAGTGCTCCGTTTCATTTTTCGTTTTGTGGTAAGGCGTATCATCTGTTTTCTGACAAGGATATAGATGGTCAGTGCTCCCAGCAGTCCGCCTAAGAAAGGGGTGATTTGCTGGAACAGGACAATGCCAAGTACGATAATGATAGCAATAAGTGAATATCTCCAGTATTGTTCTTTTACGCTCATAGTTTTATGTTTTATCATTCATATAAACGCGAAATAAGAGAGAAAAGTTCTGGTTAGGAAAAAGTTCTTCGTACTCTTCTTTTCTTAATTAACGGTCATTGTTTCTATTATGATTTTCTCCGCGTCTTTTCTCTTTTTCTTTTCTGTTTTCTTTGTCTGATTTTGTATAAATCCCAGTATAGTAAAAGTACAAAAACAGTGGTTGAAGCTATATAGAGCGTGAATGCATACAGGTATTGTTCTTTTGCAAATGTGAACATGCAGAGAGCCATTCCTAATGAAGCCAACGGCAGGCCTACGTTGTCATTCCTTTCCGAGTTCCGGTATAATTTGTTGAAATAAGGGCAATAAATCCACAGGAAATAAACAAATGCACTGATTCCGAACAGAATGAGAATGCCGTATTGCCTTGATAAGCAAGTTGTCATTTCCATTTTGCTCATTTTGAATAGAAGAACGATTATTACCCATCCACATATCATTATAGTATTGACCCGTATAAACGGCAATACATATTGTTTTAATGTACTTTGTTTTTCCAATTATATTGATTGCTTTGAGTGTTTTCTGTTTTCCTGCGCCGTAAAGTTATAACTTTTTATTTTATATCCAAATCAGAAGACCATTTGTTTTTATGGGTAATGGTTTCTTTTTCAATGGTTCTAATGATAAATAATGTATTCTCATGATATTTTTTCTCTTTTTGATTTGTATGGAATCAATAAAAATATCTTTCTTTGCAAACCGAACAAAATAAAAAAGCAGAGATGAATACTGTAGATAATATCAGTTATGCCGATAGTTTGTTGAATATACTGCCCGATGGCATTGTTATTCTGACATTTGATGAAAGAGTTTTGCAAGTTAACTTGCAGGCAAAAACGGGACTTCACATTAATATTTCCTCGGATTCTTATGAAAAAGATCTATATGCCGGTGAACTGTTTGAACTGATTTATCGGGATAAGAATATCCTTACATCTGCTTTGGATGTGATACGTCAGGGAAAAGAAGAATTAATTTTACCTCCTAATACCAGTATCCGTGAGAAGTCTACCAATACGATATTTCCGGTGAAAGGACGTTTTTGCAGACTTCCTTTTGACGAAGGAGTAGAAGTTATTATCTTTTATTTCCGGAATATAACTAGTGAACTGACGCAGGAATATATTCTGAACACGGCATTGAACCGTACCCGTATTTATCCTTGGTTTTTTGATTTGGATCGCCAAATATTCAGTCTTGATGCGCGTTATTTCGAATATCTGGGTATTGAACCGGAACCGGGTTATACTTTATCTATGGACAGGTATCTGAAATTGATTCATCCGGATGACCAAAAACAGTTGTTCGATGCTTTCAGTGTTCAGTTCAGTGGTGATACCATATACGAAAAGCCTGTCCCGTTCCGTATATTGCGTGGAGACGGAAGACGGGAGTGGTTTGAAGGGCAATCCACTTACATCGGAAAACTGTCCGGCTTGCCTTATCGTTTGGTCGGTATCTGTATGAGTATACAGGAACATAAGGATATTGAGGATACCTTGATCAGCGCCCGGATGAAGGCGGAAGAAAGTGATCGGCTGAAGACTGCTTTTTTAGCCAACATGAGCCATGAGATCCGTACACCTCTGAATGCGATTGTGGGATTCTCTGATGTACTGAGTTCTACTTTCGAGGAATTGTCGCATCAAGAACGTGAAGAATTTGTAAACCTGATCAATACGAACAGTGAACATTTGCTGCGGCTGATTAACGATATTCTTGATTTATCAAGGATTGAGTCGAATACGATGGAGTTTGTATTTGCTCCATGTTCTCTTCGGGCATTGATGAATGAAATTCTTACCGAACAGAATATGAATTTCTATTCTGAAAAGATGCAGATTACTGCTGTGTTTCCGGATGACGATTTATGTATTGTGACAGACGCCTCCCGATTGAAACAGGTTCTCGGCAATTTACTGAACAACTCTCGCAAGTTTACCAAGGAAGGTTACATTAAATTAGGCTATACTCTTCTTGAAAAAGAAGAAAAAGTGGCACTGTTTGTGGAAGATACAGGAGAAGGAATTGCTCGTGAACACTTGGAACATATTTTCGAACGTTTCTACAAGGTGAACAGTTTCAAGCAGGGTACCGGTTTGGGATTGTCTATTTGTCTGACAATTGTGGAACATCTTCGCGGAAAAATTTCGGTAGATTCGGAGATGGGACGCGGTACTCGTTTTATTGTAAGGCTTCCATTGAGTTTGGGCGAATAATAATCTATCGTATTGACTTTCTTTTTTATGCTGTATCCCTTTATGTGGTAGGCATTTCTTCCGGGTATATACATTTTGTCTCAGAAATTCTGCGTTACGTCTCATTTATTACGACAGTCCTTTCGTCTGACGTATCTTTGTCGGAAAATAATGGAAAGGATAAGATGAATAAGATGGTCCTGGCTGGTGCCCGTATGCTGAGTGTGGAAGAGGCGAGTCATTATGCCGGCGGTTTCGATGATCCTGCCCGTCTGGTAGCTTCGTTTGCCGGAGTGGCACCGGGTGTTTCTACCAATGGTATCTCTATTCATGGTAATGCGCCCATTTGTTGCAGTGGCGGCTTGAAGATGTGGAGATTCCCAACCCTAATTATTTTGCGGACATTACCTCTTTAGGCGGGGGAATACTCTCATCTTTGAGCAGCCAGGTATTGAAGAACTCCGATTTCTTCACCGGTGCTTTCTCTTCCAAATATGGGAATGCCGTATCCGGAGTGTTCGATATGAAGTTGCGCAACGGCAATAATCAGAAAAACGAGAATGTGTTTCAAGTGGGCATTATGGGAATTGATTTTGCTTCCGAAGGGCCTTTGAGCAAGAAACATAAAGCATCTTATCTGTTCAATTACCGTTATTCTACCACCGGATTGCTCAATTTGGAAGGGGGAACGATGGATTATCAGGATTTGAATTTTAAATTGATTTTTTTTCAATTATTAAATAAAGGCGGATTTACACAGCAGCCAGATCGTAAATATACGGTCTGGTCTCTGTGTAAATCCGCCTTTATTTATCGTGTCTCTGAATTGTGAACAAATATCTTGTGTCTGTAATTTGAAGAAAAGGCAAGTTTTGCTGATTTCTCTTATAAAAATACCTATTTGTGGTACTGCAAGATTGTATCATTCCCGTATTTTGCATCTATAATTATGGATGAAGGTTAACCGATTTTCTTTTTTCGTAATGTGTGGTATTAAAGATACCTTGTTAACATTACCTTTTTTATTTTTTGTTTAATATTGCTGGGAAGAAATGCCTTGAAAATAAAAGTTCCGGAAACTTCCCGCTGTTAAAATCATGTTTTATGAATATAAAATCTTTAATTTGTGCTATGATTGTCGGGGTGTTTGTTACTACTGCCGAAGCTGTTGAAAATTTGCCCGGGCAGTTATCTGCGTGTATCTCGTTGAAAACACCGGGAAATAATTCCAGACAATATCCTTTAACTTTTCTGGAGTCTGCTTCCGGGAAAGGATGTTTTTCTTTGGAAGCATCTCAAGAGTTACCATTGGTAATCACGGAGCGTGTCAGAAACCAAAGTGATTGTTGGGAGATGGAGGTGACACTCACTGCTTTGGATGATATTTATTTCAATTTCAGCCAGCAATTTTCCACTTCTTTCCGTCATGGTGACTGTCAGTTCTATATGCCAGGATTTTGGTACAGACAAAACCTCCGATCGCCACAAGGGGCGCCTGCTTTTCATACATCCGATAGCTGGGAAGTTCGTGAAGATCGTCTCAGTACTCCTTTGACGGGAATTTACAATGTAAAAGACGGGCAGTATCTGACGGTGATCCGCAAAGATGAATTCTGTCATGACGCTTTGACTACTCACAGTGAAGGGGAAGTAATTCTCTCGGGTAAGACTTCCATCGGATTTACAGGTTTTGCCAATCATAACGGAAAGGCTACTCTTTCCTTTGGTTTTCCCTATCGTGAAGCCCCTAAAAGTTATGTCCGTAAGTTGACTCTGGCACCAGAGGTCGAAGCGTATCAAAAGTTGGGAAAAGGAGAAACAGTGATGCTTACTTGGGAAATCGCATATGGCAGTTCGGATGATTTTTCCGGTTTTGTGCGTCGTACTTGGGAGTATAGTTACGACATGTACCGACCGCAGCCCGTAAGTACATCCTATTCTTCTGAAAAGATGAAAGAGGTAATGAGCAATTATTTCGTTGAAAGTTTTATCGATGGTCCTGTTCTCTCTTATTATGCAAGTCCCAGAATGCATGTCTTGACGTGTGATAGCCCTCCTGTGGCCGAAGTAGGATTTGTCGGACGTGTTTTGCTTAACGCTTTCAATGCTTGGGAATATGGGTATGGACACGACCGGCAGGAGTTGGTGGAAGATTGTAGAAAAATATTCGGTAGTTATCTGGAAAATGGCTTTACGCCGGGAGGGTTCTTTCGGGAGCGTGTAAGTTTTATCAACGATCCGAAGGGAGAAGACAGACCGGCTAATAGTATCCGCCGTCAGTCGGAAGCGGTGTATGCAATGCTGCATTATTTGGATTACGAGAGGGCGAACGGCAGGAAACATCCCGAGTGGGAGTATAGATTAAGGAATATACTCGATATGTTTTTAAAGATTCAGAATGCTGATGGCAGTTTCCCCCGTAAGTTTAAGGATGATTTTACCATTACCGATAAAAGTGGTGGAAGTACTCCTTCTGCAACACTTCCACTCGTCATGGCTTATAAGTACTTCAGGGATAAACGCTATCTGGAGAGTGCCAAGCATACGGCTGATTATCTGGAGAAAGAGTTGATATCTAAAGCCGATTATTTTTCGTCTACGCTCGATGCGAATTGTGAAGATAAGGAGGCTTCTCTCTATGCAGCTACAGCAACTTATTATCTGGCACTGATTACGAAAGGGGAAGAGAGAAAACATTATGCCGATCTTACGCGTGAAGCTGCTTATTTTGCACTTTCCTGGTATTATGTGTGGGATGTTCCGTTTGCTGATGGTGAGATGCTGGGAGATCTTGGTTTCAAAACGCGCGGTTGGGGAAATGTATCGGTTGAGAATAATCATATAGATGTTTTCGTTTTTGAGTTCGGTTCTGTACTCAATTGGCTTGCAAAAGAGTATGATGAGCCGCGTTTCTCCGCATTTTCTAATGTTATCTCCACTTCCATGCGGCAATTGCTTCCGTACGAAGGACATTTGTGTGGTGTGGCTAAAGTGGGGTATTATCCCGAAGTTGTTCAGCACACAAACTGGGATTATGGTAAAAACGGCAAGGGGTATTATAATAATATTTTTGCTCCCGGCTGGACAGTCGCTTCACTTTGGGAATTGCTTACTCCCGGGCGGGCGGAAAAATTCATGAAAGATTAAAAAAGAAATATAGTATGAAAACACGTCGTGTATTTATCTTTTGCTTTTTTCTGATATTATATTGTTCCTCTATGTTTGCTGGTACGGGTATGGGGCGTTATGCTTTCCGTTCGCTCGACATTAATAACGGATTGTCGCAGAATACTGTCGCCGCTATTATTCAGGACCGTTTCGGGTTCATGTGGTTTGGTACAAAGGATGGACTAAATCGTTATGACGGAGTCTCTTTCCAAACATTTATGAAAGAGTCGGGAACGCTCGGAAATAATTTTATAACATCATTGTACGAAGATTGCCTCGGGCAGATATGGATCGGTACGGATGTCGGAGTCTATATTTACTCTCCTTCTGGAGAGAAAGTGGAACGCTTCGTTATACAGAGCAATTTGAATACTACGATTGAACAGACTGTTCATACTATAAAAGGCGATCGTAAAGGAAGGGTCTGGATTGTTTCGGAAAGGCAAGGGATTTTTTGTTACGATACAAACAGAGGTACATTGGAACATTTACAGACTGATGCATCCGGAAAGAAACGGTTAAGGAATGCTGGTCAGATTGTGTTTGATCAGGATGACGTGTGTTGGTTGGATATACACGATGGTAATCTATACAGTTCCAGAGACGGGCTTCATACGTTGAAACCTGTTTTCTCTCCAGAAATCAAAGCGCCCTTCAAAGGCAAAAGAATCAATAAGTTACTTCCCGGTCCTTATAATTGCCTTTATGTAGGGACAGACGATGGATTAATGGAGGTGAATTTAACCTCCGGGGCATTGTCTTCCCTGCTCCCGGGCACTGCTGCTGCCGGAGAGAGTCTTTTTGTAAGAGAGATGGTTTTCTATTCCGATGATGTCCTGTGGATAGGTACGGAGTCCGGTATCTATGTATATAATTCACGTACAGGTGAAACAACTCATTTGCAAAGTATATACGGTGATTCCTATTCCATATCCGATAATGCGGTCTACGCGGTTTGTAAAGATCGTGAAGGAGGAATGTGGGTGGGAACCTGGTTTGGCGGAGTGAACTATTATCCTCGGCAATATACCTATTTTGAGAAGTTCTATCCTCGCTCGGAAACAGACCGGATGGGGAAACGCGTCAGAGAATTTTGCGCAGACCGAAGCGGGACTTTGTGGATAGGTACGGAAGACAGGGGGTTGTTTCATTTTAATCCGGTAACACGTTCGGTAGAACCTTTTAAAGATCCTTTGATCTATCAGAATATTCACGGGCTCTGTCTTGATGATGATGCTCTTTGGGTAGGTACCTTTTCGCAAGGTTTAAACAAAATTGATCTGAGAACTCGGAAGGTTAAGCATTATGCCCATCTCCCGAAAAACATTTTTTCTGTTTTCCGGACAACTTCCGGACAATTATATCTGGGAACGCCTTCCGGTTTGATAAGTTATGATTCGGAAAAGGATACATTCTCTTCTGTTCCGGAACTGTCGGGAGTGTTTGTTTATTACATTACCGAGGATAAACAGGGAAACCTGTGGCTTGCGACTTATGTTAACGGCGTTTACAGACAGAATATTCGGACGAAGAAATGGGAACATTTTGTGCACGATGAGAATAAGCCGCGCAGTCTTCCTTCAAATAAAGTACTTACTGTCTTTGTAGATAGCGAGAACCGCGTTTGGCTTACTACCCAGGGAGGAGGATTCTGTCGTTTTGATCCGTCCACTACCGATTTTACTTGCTATGATTCTGAAAAAGGACTGCCGAGTAATGTCGTTTACAGGATTGAAGAAGATAATAAAGGCTTGTTCTGGATTTCTACCAATAAAGGGCTGCTTTGTTTTAATCCGAAGAAGGAGACTTTCAAGGTATACACACGGGCCAACGGGTTGCTGGATAACCAGTTCAATTATCAGTCCAGCTATAAGGATGAGAACGGTAACCTGTATTTCGGGAGTATTAACGGGTTTATTTCTTTTGATCCTTCCACTTTTATAAGCAACGACTATGTGCCACCCGTTGTTATAACCGACTTTATGCTTTTCAACAAGAGGGTGACGGTGGGTGATGAGGGGTCTCCTTTAAAGCAGAGCATTACCTTATCCGATGAAATTGTTTTGAAACCGGACCAGAACTCATTCTCTTTTCGTGTGGCTGCGCTTGCATATCATGCACCTGAGATGAATACATTGATGTATAAATTGGAAGGATATGATTCTGAATGGCGTGTCGCCGGTAATGCACCGATTACGTATTCGCATCTGCCTTTTGATACTTACAGACTGATGGTGAAGGGAGCTAATAGTGACGGATTGTGGAATCCGGAAATCCGTTCGCTTGAGATACGGGTTCTCCCTCCTTTTTATTTGTCTACGGCTGCTTATGTTGTCTACATATTACTTCTGTTGGGATTAATTTGCTCTGTGTTTTTCTATTTCCGAAGAAGGGGAGTCGAAAAACACCGGCGTGATATGGAAAAATTCGAGCAGGAGAAAGAAAGGGAACTGTATATTTCGAAAATAGAATTCTTCACCAACGTGGCTCATGAGATACGTACTCCGCTTACTCTTATTAAAAGTCCTCTTGAAAGTGTACTGAAAGAGAAAGCGTTGCCGGAAAGTATAAAAACGGAACTGGAGGTTATGGATGAGAATGCCGAGAGATTATTGGCTTTAACCAATCAATTACTTGATTTTCGGAAAACAGGGAATAAAGGGTTTAAACTTAACCTTGCGGAATGTAATATGGGAGCTGTCATTCATTCGGTGTACAAACGTTTCATTCCGCTTGCCCGTAAAAGGGGGATCGACTTGAAAATCGAGTTGCCTGAAGCGGATATTTATGCGGGCGTCGATAAGGAAGCGATTATTAAAGTATTGAGTAATCTTTTCTCTAATGCGTTGAAGTACGCCGGGACTTATGCACACTTGTACTTGTCTGCCGATGATGAGGAAAGTAGTCTTTTGATTGTAATGGACAATGACGGTGAAGTGATTCCATTGGAAATGAGAGATAATATTTTTCTACCTTTTGTGCGTTATCGGGATGGGAATAAGGTGGAATCGGGAACGGGTATCGGACTGGCACTGGCTCGTTCATTGGCGGAATTGCATGGTGGGAGCTTGGTGATGGATCGTTCGCTGGATTGTAATTGTTTTATTTTTTCTATTCCGATTGTACACTGTTCTCCATGCCTCGTACCGGACAGTAATGAAGAACTTAACGATTTACCGGAGAAACAGCCGGAAATGGGGAGTTTGGAAATGGGAAACGAGGAATTGACGACGATTCTGGTTGTAGAAGACAATAAAGATATGTTGTCGTTTCTCCAACGCCAGTTTGCCGGCTTGTATCATGTACTGGTGGCAGGTAATGGAGTGGAAGCACTTTCGGTTCTTTCCGATGCCCGGGTAAGTCTGGTAATTACGGATATTATGATGCCCGAAATGGATGGACTGGAATTGTGTGAACATCTGAAATCTAATTTGGATTACAGTCATATTCCCGTTGTGTTGCTCACGGCAAAAACTGCTATGGAACAGAAAATAGAAGGATTGGAGCATGGTGCCGATGCTTATATCGAGAAACCTTTTTCAGTAGAATATTTACGTGTTACTGTTGCCAATCTACTGAAAAACAGGGAACAACTGTGCCGGCACTTTATGGAATCTCCCTTTATTAAAGCTGACACCATAGCGCAGTCGAAGGCCGACAAACAGTTTATCAGCAAGTTGGAGGAGTACGTAGCTCGGCATTTGGAGAATCCTGATTTATCTGTCGATGATATGGCGGGAGCGATGAACATGGGGCGGTCCAATTTCTTTAGAAAACTGAAAGGAGTGTTGGGAATAGGGCCTAATGAATATCTACGGCTTACACGGCTAAAGAAAGCGGCTGCTTTATTACAGGAGAAAGAGTACGGAATTGTGGAAATAGCTTATATGGTGGGATTCAGTACCCCTTCTTATTTTTCGAGCTGTTTTAAAAAACAGTTTGGTGTGTTGCCGAAAGACTTTGTTTAGCAGTAGAGACAAAATGTTTGCCGGAAAATCCCGGTAAGGATATATTGAGATGTGTGTATTTAGAATAAAGTATAAAAAAAGGAGAAATGTAAATTATGAGAAAGTTCTTTTTATGTTTAGCTGTTGTCTCAGGAGCTTGGATAGGCTTGGGCGCTCAAAAGAGAGCCGACCAGCAACATCTGATTGATCCGGAATCATTCTCGATGATTCTTTTGGGGGATCCGCAGGGATATGTCAAGTACGATATTAATCAGCCTTTGTTTGAATTGTGTACGGCATGGATTGTAGATCATATTGAAAATTTAAAGATTAAAGCAGTGTTATGTACGGGAGATGTCGTAGAGCAAAATGAGAATATTGTGCGTAACCGGAAGATGCTTAATCAAACCAGTCGCGAAATGTGGGAAGCCAGTTCGAAGGCATTTGCCAGGCTCGATAACAAGGTTCCTTACATCATATCGACAGGTAATCATGAATATGGTTATAAACGCTCTGAAAACGGAATGACGCATTTCCCCGAATATTTTCCTTTTGAAAGGAATACGGCATGGAGAGACCTTTGTGTCAGTGCAATTCCAAACCGTAACGGTGTTGCTTCTTTAGAGAATGCCGCTTTCGAATTCAATGAACCGACATGGGGAAAGATTTTGATTATCACCAGTGAGTTTGCTCCACGGGATGAGGTGCTCGATTGGGCAAAAAAACTCGTAGCAAGCGAAACTTATAAGGATAGTAAAGTCATCTTTATGACCCACGGATATCTTAATCCCGGTACCCCCCCGAAAGGCGGTACTATCCGTGATAAAGAAAAGTATGCGCTTTCTCCTATGAACGTAGGGACTCAAATATGGGAAAAGCTACTTTATCCTTCTTCCAATATCCGCCTTTTGATATGTGGACATACCGGTAATGGAAATAGTAAATACGAAGATAATGTCGGATACAGAATCGACAATAATACATCTGGTAAACCGATTCATCAGATGATGTTCAACGTACAGTTTTTGGGAGGCGGTCCGGAAGGAAAT
The DNA here is from genome assembly GCF_000432295.1 of Bacteroides sp. CAG:189. Lineage (NCBI taxonomy): Bacteria > Pseudomonadati > Bacteroidota > Bacteroidia > Bacteroidales > Bacteroidaceae > Bacteroides > Bacteroides sp. CAG:189. Next base: position 52,009 of record NZ_HF991073.1, on the reverse strand, counting down.
GGTGGTGACGGATGGCTCCGTATACTGGAATTCATGCCTGATGGGAAAACGATTAAGGTCAGGACCTATTCGCCGTTGTTCGGAATATCGGCATTGACTAAGCATTTAGCCCACCGGACAGAGTCTTACGATCAGTTTGATATTGTTCTCGAATAGATGTTGTAATTCGAATGAAAAAAATATTTAAATGATACTACGTGGCTTTGAAGGGTTATTTTCACGAAAATCTTGTAATATTTGGTCAATTTCTAACATTCGTTTAGTTGCCTTGACCGTACATTTGTGATGTTTTAATAACCTATTGTACCTGCTTGATGCATTCTTTCTATTCTTGATGCACCCGGGAAATATGAAAGAAAACAGAGAATTCATATAGCAGGTGTTATAACCAAAATCTGGTATTAATGGAGTCTTTCTTTACTACATTTTTACAAGGTATTTAACCGGTAGTTCTTTTTCTTTTTGTATCATATATGTAATGGTTTTGATCTATTTTTGTCATCGGGGTCGTGTATCTTTGTACTATGAAAGGAAAAGAACACACTTGCTCGAATTAAAAATGTAGAAACACAACGATTACATTAATACAAAGTTTTGGTTATCCCGTAAAATACGAGTTATTCAGTCTTTTTTTAATTTAATTTTATAGAATATGAAAAAGTTGTGCTTTTTATTTGTCTTTTCATTATTTGCTATGGGAAGTGTTTTTGCTCAAGGAGGAAGACAACCTCAGACATCAGGTGATTTTACTCGTGATCCGGGAGGTGAATTACGAAGTCTCTTACCAGAAGGGGTAACTGCATTTGTTAACAATACTCGTAAACTTATCCAACAAAAGAATATAACGGTTGCCGGAAGTAAGGAGAAAGGTTACCTTGCTTTTTTTGCGGCAACGGATGCTGCGCACGGAGAGGAATTATGGGTGACGAATGGAACTCCGGACGGGACGAGGATTGTGAAAGATATCATTCCCGGGCCGACAAGTTCTAATGTCGTTTGGTTGACGCGGTTTAATGATAAAGTCGTTTTTCAGGCAGACGATGGTGTTAACGGAGCGGAACTCTGGATTTCTGACGGAACGGAACAGGGTACTTATATGGTGAAGGATATTCATGAATTAGCTTCTTCCGATCCGAAAGGTTTTACGCAATTGAATGAAACTCAGTTTGTGTTTGCTGCTAAGAATTTTGACAGCGAGGAGTATAATGGCGGTCAACATTGGCTTTGGGTCAGTGACGGAACCGAAGAAGGAACCAAATTGATTTATGAATGTAAGATGGGGTATCCCGGGACAGATAATGGTTCTCCTTACAGTCCGTATTGCCGGGTGGGTCGCAAAGTGTTTTTTAAGGCCGATGATAAAGATGGAAAGTATGGTGAGGAGCTTTGGGTAACTGATGGGACGGAAGCCGGAACACATTTAGTGAAAGATATGAATGTAGAGCCTAATCCGGAAGTTGCAGGCGCTACTATGAGTGCAGCCATAGATGATATGGTTAACTTCTACAATGAAAAGCTTTTTTTTCAGGCTTGGTCTTACGAATACGGCGGTGAACCTTTTGCCAGTGACGGTACGGAAGAGGGAACTTATCTTATTTATGATACCCGGCCGGGGAAGGATGAGAATAACAGTCCTCAGAGTGGTTGGGTGAGCGATGCCAGTCCTATTCCTTATAATGGAAAAATATATTTCCGTGGTTGGCATGAGGAGTATGGTTCCGAGCTTGCATTTACCAATTTGGAACCGGGTAATTATGGTGCATTCGATGTCAATGAAAATGTTCCTGGAACAGATGGAAAACCCAAAAACAGTTCTCCGGATGCGGGAGTGGAATTTGATGGTGTTTATATGTTTTCGGCCAATTCTGGAGGTACCGGTATGCCGTTGGGATTTGGTGGAGAGTTGCATTATACAGATGGGGAGGATGTTTATTTGCACTCTGATTTAGGTACAGGCAAACTTAATGCTTGGGTGAAAGAGCCGATTGTGGCTTCCGGAAGTATGTATTACTGGGATTCGAGTGTGCAGAACAAGGAGTGGCAGGAAAAATTATTCCGGGTAGACAGTAAATCCGATTTTCCTGTTCGTGTAACGAATATCAAGCCGGGCGAAGGCGACAAGGTACATTCTATGAGAAATTTGGGCGGTGATGTTATTTTTGCCATTAATGAGGGTGAAGGTATTTATTGTTATCACTATCGTAAACCGGATTATGATCCTATAAAAGATGCCGATAATTTGGATATCGAATATCGTACACGTGCGGAGATAGGGACTTCCATTGAAAATATTCCTGTGAACGGAGGAAACAAAGCTCAGATCTATCCGAATCCGGCAAGTGATAAATTCTTTGTGAAAACAACAGGAACCGTTAAAAAGGTCGAAATTTATGATTCTGTCGGCAGACTGGTTAAGGTTGTGGATAAACCGTCCGAGAACGCTGTCGATGTGTCTTCACTGGCCGAAGGCATGTATCTGATAAATGTACAAAGCACAAAAGGCGTTTCGTCTTCCAATCTGATTATTAAAAAATGATCTGATGCCAGTATGAAAACACAGATTTTCAGTGTGTTTTCTGTTATTTCATATTTCATCTGCGGGTGAGGTCATCTATTCCGCATAATCCACGGATGAAATATTTTTTATAACCATTATATAACCGCTTCATTTAATTATTAGCAGATGAATAAAGATATATTACCCAGGATGGCAGTGTTTATCATGGCTATCGTCCACATAGTATCCTCTTATGCGCAGTCGGTTCTACCGATTTCGGGGGAGGTGCTGGATGGTAAGAACAGAGAACCGCTCATTGGTGTTACCGTAGTGGAAAAGGGAACCAAAAACGGTGTGATAACAGATATAGATGGAAAGTTCTCTATGCGAGTGCCTGTCGGTACTATCCTTAAAATCACTTATATGGGATATAGGTCCAGTGAGGTTATCATACGTGATAATAAACCATTGACAATATTACTGGATGAAGAGAATATCCAGTTGGACGAACTGGTGGTCATTGGTTATGGTGTTCAGAAAAAGAGTGATATTACGGGTTCCATATCTTCCGTGTCGGGAGAAGAGCTAACCAATATTCCGGTTTCTTCACCTTTGCAGGCATTGCAAGGAAAAGCTGCCGGTGTCAATATTATACAGAATACCGGTGCTCCTGGTAGCAGTTCTACTATTAAGATTCGGGGTACGGGAACCGTTAATGATGCGGACCCTTTGTATGTGGTCGACGGCTTTATAGTCGATGGTATCGATCATCTGAATGCGAATGATATTGCCAATATCGAAATACTGAAAGATGCGGCTTCGAGCGCCGTATATGGTGCGCGTGCGGCCAATGGAGTAGTGGTGATTACAACCAAGGGCGGTGCTTCGGGGAAGACGAAAATTAGTTTCGATATGATTGTGGGCTTTTCGAATCCTTGGAAGAAAATCGATGTTCTTGACGCAGAAGAGTATGCATTGATGAGGGATTACGTTTCGGGAAACAGTATTTATTCGGTAGACGGTAGATTGTATTATTCTAAAGACAAAGACGGAGGTTATTATTATGATAATCTCAAATATACTAAAGTAGATACTATCAGACGAAACTCTCCGGATAATTGGTGGGATGCGATAACACAAACAGGATTGAAACAACAATATAATTTATCTGTATCTGGTGGTACGGATCGGCATAAGTACATGGTCAGTGGAAGTTATTATAATGAAAAAGGTATTGTAAAAACTTCCGGTTACGAACGGTTTAATTTGCGCATGAATCTGGATAACCAGTTGAATAGCTGGCTGAATATGACTACAAACATGTTCTATACAAATGAAAATAGAAATATTGTACCCGAAGGAAGTGAGAGTGTTTTGAAAAAGGCTTTGTATCAGAGCCCTTTGGAATATCTTTACAATTACAGGGGAAATTATAATTCCAATCATCCCATTGCCGTGATAGACCGGAATCACAATAAAAGAGAAAATCATCGTATTGATTTGAATTTGAACCTCACTGCCAAATTAGGAAAGTTGCTGACTTATCAATTTAAATTTTCCGATTACCTTGTTATCGGGAAGCGGTCACGTTTCTATGAGGTTAATAAACTGGATGAAGACTTTGCGATGCCCAACGATCTGACCCGGATTTACAACCGGCGTAACCAAACCAACAAGTGGGAGATCAATAACCTGTTCACTTTTGCCTGGAAGGACAAAAAACACGATATTTCTGTACTATTGGGGCAGACAGCCGAAGGTTATAAAAACAGTTGGATGGAAGGTACCCGTAAAGGGACTGCGAGCAATTCTTCCGATCTTTGGTTTTTGTCGAGCGGATATACCGGTGATGATGCGGCCGGACTGGATAATGAATGGACTGCATTGGGATTTGTAGGTCGTTTAAGTTATAATTTCCTCGACCGTTATCTTTTTCAAGCTAATTTTCGTGCCGATGCCTCTTCTATCTTTTCCAAAAACGAACGTTGGGGATATTTCCCTTCCGTATCCGTGGGATGGAAATTTACTTCCGAACCGTTTATGCAAAATCAAGACTGGCTTTCGCTTGGTAAGTTACGATTTGGATGGGGACAGTTAGGCAACAATCGTATCAACGAACTTTCCCGTTATACTCTTTTGAATACCGAAAAGAATTATTCGTTTGGTATAGGCAATCACCGGGTTTATCCGGGCACCACTTCCATTTTGATAGGCAATCCGGACATTCATTGGGAGAAGACCGAGACATTTAACGTGGGATTGGATCTCGGTTTGTTCAACAACCGTTTGACTTTAGGCTTGGAATGGTTTACCAAGTTGACGACTGATATGCTTTTACGTGTGCCCGTTCCGCTTTCTACCGGATTCGATGACTTCGATAATGTGGATGATGATGCCCCGATGACCAATGCCGGTTCGGTTCGTAACAGTGGTGTGGAGCTGTCTGTCAATTTCCGTAACAAGATTAAAAAGTTTAGATATGAAATTGGTTTCAACGTGTCTTATATCAAGAATAAAGTTGTAAGTTTGGGATTGGGTGACGAACCGGTTTACGGAGGTTATCTTAGCGAATCGAGTATTCTTGATTATGTGACGAAAACTGCGGTAGGTAAGCCTATTGGAAGTTTCTTCGGGTATGTGACAGACGGGATTTTCAACTCTCTGGACGAGGTGAAAGCCAGTGCCCAGTATGATGCCGGTAAAAATGAATTCGATTTATCTACCCGGCAGGGCGATTTCAGATTTAAAGATTTGAATAATGACGGAAAGATCACTGCCGAAGATCGTACCTATTTGGGTTCACCTCTGCCTGATTTTGTCTTTGGTATCCCGATGTCATTCAGTTATGCCAATTTCGACTTGAAGTTATTCTTCCAGGGACAGACTGGTAATAAGATTTTTAATGTGATGGATTACTACCTTAATAATGCGGCTCAGGGAAATGTATATGCCGACATTCGTGATAAGCATTGGTCGGGAGGAGAAGAGTATGCGATCGATAGCCGCCGGTTCTTTACGCAAAATCTGGATGCTTCTGTTCCTGATTTACGAGGCTCGGATAAAGCCCGTAACTTTCGGGCTTCCGATTTCATGGTGAAGGACGGCTCGTATATACGTTTGAAGGAAGTACGGCTTACTTACAATTTCAGCAACAAGCTGACTTCCCGTTGGCATCTGACGAATCTGTCGATGTTTGTCGGAGCGTATAACCTATTGACATTGACGGGCTATAATGGATTTGATCCGGAAGTGGGCAAGGTCTCCGGAACCGAGAGCAATAATCTTAGCATGGGCGTTGATCATGGAAACTATCCACAGGCACGTTCATTTACTTTTGGACTAAATATTACTTTATAAAAGTTGGGAATATGAATAAGACAGTATTTAAAATTACGATATTTAGCCTAGCTGTTTGCTTCTTGACTGGGTGTGAAGACTTCTTGAATAAAGATGTGCTCGGCTATTCAACGGATGAGAATTTTTATGATACTCAATATAAACTGGAATCAGCATTGAATGCCACGTACGATGTATTACAAATGGAGGTTTATAACCAGTGTGACTGGCGTTTTGGTGAGGCATGTGGAGATGATGTGAAAGGAACCGATGAAGATTTGACTACCCAAATGGGGCAATTGGTCAATTTCCGCTTTAATACGTCCAATGAATGGATTCAGAAGAGGTATACCATTAATTATAAAGGTATATATCGTGCCAATCAGGTGATTGCTAATGCCCACAGGGTGAGATTGGCGGATGAAGAATATTCATCTTATCGTGATATCCGTTATATATTGGGACAAGCAAAGTTTTTGCGGGCTTTGTTCTATTTTAATCTGGTGAAAACTTATGGGGGAGTACCTATTCGTCCGGAGATAGAAATGGTTGACAACTTGGTTGTTCCCCGGTCTTCGGCAGAGGAGGTGTACGCTTACATAGAAAAAGATTTGCGTGAAGCGGCTATCATGCTTCCTGCGAAGTTTATTGACGACGATGCGGGCAGGGCCAGTGAGAGTGCGGCAGTGGCATTGCTTATGAAGGTACTCATGTATCAGGCCACTCCCGGCATACCTTCCGGAAAATGGGAAGAAGTCGTTCGGCTGGGTGAGTATTTTGTAGATGGAACTACAATGACCTTTGGTGACATATTGCATTATGATGCTTCCGAAGAAGATTGGGAAGAGCTTCGCGAACGTCTTTGGTTCAAACCTAAAGCGCTGAATCATTCTGCCGATCCCTATGAACTGCCGGAGACTACACTTCCGATGCTGAAAGGAGCATATTCTCTTGAATATAAGGATTTCTATGGAAATGTACTGAGGTATTACGAACAGTTTTTCCAGTCCGGAGAATTTTGCAAAGGTTCTATTTTTGAAATTGTTTTCAAGGAATCGGGAGATGGTTCTACTGGAAATGACAATGAAGGTGATGCTATCTATCAGACGCTTTATTGTAATTCTCCGTTAATGTGGGCTACGGAAGCTATTTTGGAATCCATGTTCGGAACCGATCCGCGTCGCAGGAGTATGGTAGGCCAAAAGGAAAGTGCTCCCGATTTGGAGATGCTCGACTGTGGTCCGCAACAGAAATTGACTTTGAAATGGTATACACCCATTAAGGAAAGACCTTTATATACGGGCGACAATGGTAAAAACAGGCGGATAATCCGTTATCCCGAAGTAGTGTTGATTTATGCCGAGGCTCTTAATGAATGTGGTGAAGGAGCCCGTGCGCTCGAACAGTTAAATACTAATAAACGGCAGGCAAATATCATCGACGGAAACGGAAATCTTTATTTGGCCGGTGGATATGGTTACATGCGCGATCAGATCTGGTCGGAGCGTCGCAAAGAGTTATGTTTCGAATGGGACCGGTTCTTTGATCTTGTCCGCCAAAAACGTGCTGCGGAAGTAATAAAGGCTTTTGGATTGGCGAATACCAACAAGCGGGGAGTTTATTTTCGGAAAGGGGTGAATGAACTGTTCCCGATCCCTCAAGCCGAGATTGACCTTTCTCAAGGAGCGGTTATGCAAAATCCGGGTTATTAATATCATAAAAAGTAATCAAGATGAATATGAAAGTTCTATATAGAATATTGTCGGGGGCATGTATGACTTTGCTGTTTATAGCTTGTGAAGACGAGTCGTCTGCTACTCCTTATGCAAGAATGACGGTAGATAAGACTACGCTTCAACTCAATGAGTCAATGGTGGTTAAGTTCACAGGTATTGCCGATCAGGTAGCTATTTTCACAGGCGATGAGTCGCATAATTATGAATTACGGAGTCAGAACAATACCGGTATGGTAGTCAATAAGGGAGTATTCACTTACTCATATTCCGTACCAGGTACTTACCGGGTGGTGTGTGTGGCATCCACTTATCTGGACTTGGGTAAAGACATGAGGGTAGACACGGCTTCTGTTATAGTCAACGTGGTAGATAATGTGACGGATATCGATAAACTTTCGTCTAAAATTTATTATGACGAGATATATGCCGAAGAGAAGGAGAATGATGAGTGGTTGTTGATGTTGCCCTATAAAATGAGATATAACAATAAGGATTTATCTATCAGCATGTCTCAGAAATTGAATTTCTCAATCGCTTCCGATTCTACCAAGGTATTTATAAACGATCGGTTATATTCCTCAAATACCAAGTACGATTTATCCTCTCCGATGGATATCTTGGTGGAGGCTTATTCAGGGACGGAACGTCATTATAAACTGTATACTTGCTATTATCCCGAATTTAAATCTTTCAGGGTAGCCGGTGTGGCAGGTATATTGGATAGAAGTGCTTTTGATTATACTACGTTCGATTTATATGTGACTCTTCCCGAAGGTACGGATACAGGTGCGTTAGTTCCGGTTTTTGAAACGCTTTCTCCATCAGATAAGGTTTATATAAATGATGTGGAGCAGATTTCGGGTTCTTCTGCTGTCGATTTTGATAAAGCGGTTTCCTACAAGCTTGTTTCATCAGTTGATGGAGCGAATGAGATGGAAGTGGTTTCTACCGTTAATGTGATGGTCACCTTGAAGTAGCGTACTTTCAAAGGTATAAATATAATATTATGTAATTATTATCATTAAAACATATGCGTGTTTTTTCGATTTGTGTATTAGTTTATTTTTTGGCTTGCCCAAGTGTTTCTCTCCGTTCTCAGAACGGAGGAAACCGGGAGCCGGGCATTGTTGCCCATCGGGGGTATTGGAATACGGAAGGAGCGGCACAGAATTCGGTTACCGCTTTGAAGAATGCCCAAAAAATGGGGCTTTATGGCTCGGAGATGGATGTATGGCTCACTAAAGACGGTTATTTGGTGGTAGGGCATGATAAAAAAATGAATGGTCTTTCCTTTCAAGATACCGATTATGATTTATTGAAAGATATGAAACTGTCTAATGGTGAAAAGTTACCTCAATTGAAGGATTTTCTTGTGCAACTTAAGCAGTCGGAATCTCCAACCAAACTTTTTATCGAGATTAAGAAGCATGATAGTTTCGAGAGAAATATGACTGTGGTAAAGGCTGTGCTGGATACGGTGAGGTATTATAAAGTGGAGAATAAGGTGCAGTATATCACGTTTAATTTGGATATATGCAAAGAGCTCGTTCGGATTGATCCGGAGGCGGTAGTGGCCTGTCTCAAAGGGGGAATGGCACCGGCTGAGGTCTATGAAATGGGGATACGGGGAATTCATTATCATCGGAAAGAATATCGTGACCACCCTCAATGGATCAGGGAAGCGCAGGAATTGGGGATGACTGTGAATGTACAGGGCATCAATACACCTGAAGATTTGCGGGAGATGGTAACGTTGGGTGTGAATCTTGTTTCTACGGATAATCCTGTGATGGTTTTGGATAGTTTGCCTGCTATTGTTAAGAGCCTTGTATCCGTACCTTGTATCCCTTAACCTTCTATTTCCGCGAAACAGATAGCTTCTTTTAGAAGTAAATCTATAAGAGGTATTCTGTTCACTTCCCGTGATATGTCTGTTTATCTGAAGATATTACAGGCGTGGATGGAATTTATATTTTACGAAAATTACCAAAATAATATTTTCTCTGCATTCATATAACCGAATCAGCTCTGTGATTGTACATGTATAACGTTTCTGCTTGATAGAAAGTATAACTACATCGATCAGGCACAAGCAACATAACAGTTCATGTTTGGGAAGAGTCTTAAGATATTCGGGAGAATTCATGCAGGAATAGTTTTCTTCAAGAAAGGATAATTTGTCAACCGCGAGTTCAAGATCTGTTTTCATGAAACAGGGACAAGTTAATTCATTCATAATTATTTGTGTGCTTTTAATTTATTTATGCTCCCATGCATGATGAAAAGGCGTGGGAGCTATATACTATATTATCCCATCATGGCTCTGGTAAGCCCGCATATAAATAATAAGTAATAGCCCCACGCCAAGATGGTATATAACAAAGTCATACACTTCTTGGACGTGGAGAGTCTCACTTATTATCTGCATATGCTAAAATTTACCAGATTTATATAATACATATCTGAAATGAAAACAACAACCAAACAAATGAAAATAAATACGCTGTTTTATAGCTATTTATAAGGGTATATTTCTTTTCAGTTGCTTTCATTATTTTCGGTTGATTGGTCCTTATTTGGTACATTTTTGTTTCTTATTTGTTCCTTGTTTTGGATTATTATTTCTACCTTTGCGACAGAAATAACGAAAAAAGGAATTGCTTATGCCACGAGTAAAGAAGCCGACGAAAGTCAAAGAACCGATCCGTCTTCGGATGAAACCGCTGAGTGACGGAAGTAAGAGTTTGTATCTGGATATATACCGCGACGGAAAGCGGACATACGAGTACCTCAAAATGTATATCATCCCGGAAACGGATAATAATGCTCGGAAACAGAATCTGGTTACGATGGACGCAGCCAATGCCATCAAGTCGAAACGCATCATTGAATTGACGAATGGAGAGGCAGGGATCGAGAATAGGGAAAAGGTATTCTTGCTTGATTGGATGAATACGTATAAAGAGAATCAGGCAAAATGGGGAAAGAAAGACGGGAACCAAATCTCAGTTACCATTCGCATTTTGAAAGATTATGCAGGAGAACGAATGACAATGGATCGGATAGACAAAGCATTCTGCCAGGACTACCTCGATTATCTGATGACGGAATATCGCCCAAAAGGGAAACGTGTGTCGAACTTTACACTCCACACCTTACCGTATCCTGAATGGAGCTTTGAACGCTGCCGTTCGTGAGGAGATTATCAAAGTCAATCCGTTTACCAAAATCAATAATTCGGACAAGATTCGTCTGCCGGAGAGCAAGCGGTCATATATGACTATCGAGGAAGTGCGGGCATTGATTGCCACTCCGATGAATAATGAGGCTGTAAAGTCCGCTTATTTGTTCTCCTGCTTCTGCGGATTGCGCGTGAGCGATATTGTTGGATTGAAGTGGAAAGATGTCTTCGTCGATAGAGGACAATATCGGTTGGCAGTGTCCATGCAGAAGACCAAAGAACCGATTTATCTGCCGCTTTCTCCTGAAGCGTTGAAGTGGATGCCGGAACGAGGAGAAAAGACAGCAGACGATCATGTGTTCGATTTGCCCAGTCCGTCGATGATGAACCTGCTTATCAAACCTTGGGCGAAAGCCGCAGGTATCGACAAGCGGTTTACATTTCACACCGCGAGGCACACCTTTGCCACGATGATGCTGACCCTTGGAGCAGACCTCTACACCACCTCGAAACTGCTCGGCCATGCCGATGTAAAGATGACGCAGGTGTACGCAAAAATCATCAACCAAAAGAAGGATGATGCCGTCAATTTGGTAAACGGACTATTCGATTGACCCATACAAATCGAAGTATAAAGTAGGGCTGTTTTTACATCTACATACAGTCGGATTGCAAACAGAATTAGGTTTACTTTAATCCGGGTGCCTATAGGGGAAAAACAAAGCAAACTAATCTATAGAGGTCTCACTTGTTGTTAATGTAGGAAAACAATAAACATATTGAGTAGATATTGATAATCCTTAATAGAGTAGTAGGAAATATAAATAACATGAACAAGAAAAACCTTATCCGCACCGTTTCGCAGGAACTCGACCCGCCCGTGCCGCAGAACGAAATCGCCTTGATTCTCGACAAGGCGGTCGAGATTGCCAAACGCACCCTTGCGGCTGGTGAACCCGTAAAATGGTCGGGATTCGGTTCTTTCGTCGTCAAGGACATTCCACCACGCCGATTTTATTCCCCGAAACGCAAAGAGTTCGTCGTTTCCAAAGGCATCAGAAAAATCGTCTTCGTGCCGCTGCGGACGAAATAGTCATCACTTACCCGACAACCGAACTTTCGTATGGATGCACGGCACTACAACGGATACATCACGGGCTTGAAATCGCTTGCGGGGAGTTTGCGCAGCATCGCCTCGAAATCTTCCATCCGGAATGGAGGGTCGGTAACCATTATCTCCAGATTCATCCCGAAATAAGAGATTCCGACCATAGTCCGGTGGAATCCGTTGCGTTCATAGAACTTCAGCCGGCGTCTGCGCTGCTCCGGGTTGCCGGCCGATGTGTCCGCCACCTGTTCCATATCCAGGACGAGCTGGCAGTCGGGAAATTTCGCTTTCAGCAAGTCGAGGATTTTGCTGCCATAGCCGCCGCCTCGTCGTTCGGAATCAACGGCAAGAAACCACAGGAAAGCCAGCTTCAATGCGCTATGGCTGCAAAGCCCACCGTTTCGTCCTTGTCGCAGGCCGCATACGTCCGGCAGCCGAATCTTGAAACGATGTCGAGAAATTCCACTGACGGCAGACGCTCGTCGTCCGGGAAAGCCTCGGTGTTAATGGCATCGAACTTATCGAAATCCGGCCATTTTTCCATAACCTTTATCAGTTCCATATCGATGTTCATCTGTTTTTGAGAAAGAAGACCGCCGCACAAGACAAAGTAAGGAACTCGCTTATCGGCATCGCAAGCCATATCCCCTCCGCTCCGAGCCGCAAGGGGAACAGCGGAAACAATCCGACAAGCAACCGGGCCGCAAACATCCGGCGGAACAATGCGGACACGCTGTCATGTCCGAAATCGATGGTGTCTCTTTTCATGCTCAAACAAAAATGGGTCGGATAATCTGATCGGTTCCACCCGGTCATCTTATCCGGCCCATATATCCGAGCCCTCCGATGAGGATTACAAAACTCTTTTATCCGAGATTTATGCCACAAAGTTACGGCTTATTCTCCAATCCGACAAATTGTTTCCTGTTAATTCGGAGGTCGATACGCAGTTTTTCAAAAGATCGCGGCGTGAACGGCGGAAAGCCGGCGGCCCACAAAGGCCCGGGATCCGCAACACATGCCATCTTCTATTCGGTGTCTGCCGCACGGATATTGCCCATTTCGTCGAACATTCCGCGATGTTCGTTGCCCCACGCATCCATCATGCGGATAATCGGCACGAGCGACTCGCCTAACTCCGTTAGAAAATACTCCGTTTTCATCGGCACGGTGTCATGCACCACACGGCGCACGATCCCGACAGATTCCAGTTCGCCCAATTGCTGCACCAGCACACGTCGGGTCGCACCCTTTATCACTCGTTGAAACTCCACGGGGCGGTGAATGCCCTTCGTCATGCAGTTAATCAGGTAAGGTTTCCACTTCGCACCCATGACATATTGCGTAATCGTAACGCCGCAGTCCAGATCGATCGGGGGTATCTTATACTCATACATACGCATTCGATAGTTTATAGGACGCAAAAATAGCCAAATCCTGCGATATGGGGAAAGAATCATACTGTGATAAATTTATCACATATTGCTTATAGATAGCTGCTTATATAATTTTGCCGTCGAATGAAGACAAAGAACGTATGAAACGATTATTAACCGCAGGATTGCTTGCAATCCTCTCAACGACATTCAGTATGGCTCAAATCACGAACAAAGAGATTCTGTCGGACGAAGTGTGCGACAGACTGTGCGCCGCAGCGCGCGAGAAAAGTAAGGAATTAGGTATCGACATCAGCTTTGCCGTTGCCGACCGTCATGGACTGCCCCGTGTCTATCGTCGTTATGGCGATGCGCTGGTATTGAGCATCACGCTCGTACCGGGCAAGGCATACACGGCAGCCGTGACGCAGTGTAAAACAAAGGAGGTGGCGGCAGCGGCCGCCGAAGGTGCCCCGCTGATGGGCATTCAGACGAACGACCCGCGCATTACTCTCGTGGCCGGCGGCTATCCGTTGTTCGCCGATGGGAAGATTGTCGGTGCGATCGGAGTGGGTGGCGGCACGGAAGCGCAGGACTGCGAGATTGCCGAATATGTGGTCAAGATATTCGAGGAACTGATGAAATAGGCATACACGATGGTGCATCGGAACGCATGCCGGATAGATATCGCCCCTGCCACAAAATCCGGCAGGGGCGATTCTGTTAAAAAAACGTGCGGAAACAACTCGCCGTTCTTGTTTTCCGGCGGTTTGTTTTGCCGGATGAAAAAATATACATACTTTTGCGTAATTGATTACGTATTTAAGAACGATAAAAATAATCAAGTATGGAATTTTTCGACAAAACAGGTAAAATGGCCATTGGGAGCAGGCTGCGGCTGCTCACGGACCGCATCACGGCGGACGCTGCCGACATATACCGTCTGTACGGCAACGATTTCAAGCCCAAATGGTTTCCGGTTTTCTTCGTGCTGGCGGGCGGCGAGGCGAAGACCGTGACGTCGATCGCCCACGAAATCGGACATTCCCACCCGTCGGTGAGCAACATCGTGAAGGAAATGAAAGCCCGGGGGCTGATTGCCGGCGATACGGAACGTTCCGACGGCAGATGCAACCTCGTGCGCCTTTCCGGAAAGGGACTTGAAATGGCCGCCTCCATCAAGGAGACATGCGCCGACGTGGAAAAGGCCGTCGAGGGTATCTGTCGGGAAGCAACGCACGACCTGTGGAGAGCAATCGACGAATGGGAATACCTTCTGGGGGAGAAATCCCTGCTGGAACGTGTGAAGGAGGTGAAGAGACGACGCAAGCAATCGGCAGTAGAAATCGTGTCCTACTCGCCGGAATATCAAAAAGCGTTTCAATCGCTCAACGAATATTGGATAACGCGCCATTGGGAGCTCGAACCGCACGACACGGCGCTTCTCGACGACCCGCAGACGCATATCATCGACCGAGGCGGCTTTATCCTCGTCGCGCTCCACAACGGCGATCCCGTGGGAGTATGCGCCATGTGCAAAATGAAAAGCGGCGGCTACGATTACGAACTGGCGAAACTCGCCGTCGCCCCCGAAAGCCGGGGATTCGGCATAGGCCGAATGCTCTGTGAGGCGGCTATCGATAAGGCACGCAAAACGGGCGCGCGGAAACTCTTTCTGGAAAGCAACACCGTCCTGCGTCCGGCCATATCGCTCTACCGGAAACTCGGCTTCCGTGAATTGAAGGAATACCATCCGGCGTATGTGCGCGGCGACATTCAGATGGAACTTATACTTAACCCGTAATAACACAAGAAAAAATGGAAACGAAAATCGTAGTAAAGAAAGCCGATGCGCTCAAACGTGTGTTCAAGGGCGTGTCGCTGGATTCGCTCGCCGTCGGCGAGAAATCGATGGTAACGAAGATGAACTATGTGAAAGGCAATTTCGCCACCACCCATCAGCATCCGCACGAACAATGCGGGTATGTCATTTCAGGCAAATACCGTCTGAAAGTGGAGGCTCCGGCCGACATCGACGTGATACTGACCGCCGGCGACACCTATGCCATCCCCGGCAACATACCTCATTCGTTCGAGGTGCTCGAAGGCGGTGAAGTGGTGGACGTGTTCACCCCGCATAGGGAAGATTATCTGTAAGCGAAAATACAGGGAACGATAATCCATGAACAAGAAAGCCCTTATCCGGACCATTTCACTGGAACTCAACAGTGCAATGTCGCAGGACCGAATCGCCCTAATTCTCGACAAGGCAGTCGAGATTACCAAGCGCACCCTTGCCTTCGGCGAGCCGGTGAGGTGGTCCGGATTCGGGTCTTTTGTCGTCAAGGATATTCCGCCACGACGGTTCTACTCCACTCGTCTGGGAGAATGCACCACCTCGAAAGGGACGAAGTGAATCGTTTTTGTTCCGCCTCGAACGGAATAAAGCCCTGATTTTTCATCTATCGACAATCATCTATGCAGCCTCTCCCGAAACTCGCCCGGTGTCGTGCCTGTCATGCTTTTGAAGAACCGGACAAAATGCTGCGGATATTGGAAACCGAGCGATTGGGCGACTTGTGAGATGCTTTTCTGCGGATTCAAAAGTTGTTCTTTCGCCGCTTCCAACAATTTCTTCCGCAGGTATTCTTTGGCGGACACTCCCGTTTCGCGCTTGACCAAATCCCCGAAATAGTTTGGGGACAGACTTATCTTATCCGCAAAATAGTTCACGGTCGGCAGTCCTAACCGTTCGGCATCGCCGCTGATAAAGTATTCGTTGAGCAGGTTCTCGAAACGCTGCAACACGTCACGGTTCAGTTCATGCCGCTCGGTGAACTGGCGGTCGTAGAAACGCACGCAGTAGTCGAGCAACAGTTGAATGTTATCGCAGATGATGCCGTGCGTATGGTCGTCGGTCGCCATTTCGAGTTCCGTCCCGATAATCTCTATCAGGTTGCGGATGATTCGGAACTCCGAAGGGGAAAGATGCAGGGCCTCGTTGGAGGAGTATGCAAAAAACGAATAGCGCAGGATATTCCGCCCCAATCCCGTGCCGTGAATGAAATCGGGATGAAACAACACACCGACGAACTTGGGGTCTTTGCCCGGTATGGCCTCGAACGCGCAGACCTGCCCCGGTGCAAAGGCGATGATGCTCTTGTCGCCGTGGTCGTAGCGTGTCTTGCCGTAGGTGATGGTACAACTCGCCATGTCTTTCAGGAACAAGGCGTAAAATCCCCAATTGATCATATAGGGTTTCAGCTTCTCCGGTTCGTTGCACTCCACCACTCCAACCAGCGGATGAGTGAACGGCAGCTCGAATACCCGGCAATAGGTCTCTATCGAGTTCAGTTCTATTACATCCATACTATCTTTTTTTATGGTGCAAAAGTAGTGATTTACTGTGTAGTTGCGGCGGTTTTTCGGATAATTCCGCCGGAAAAAGTAAAAATGGTAAATATCGCCTTTGTGGGGGTATCGGCCGGCAAAGGCAACCTCCCTAATTTTGCAACAGAAATTAAAAACGAAGCGATTATGAACACAAAAAGAAATCTATTATTGATTGCCGGCCTGTTGCTGGCAGTAGCAACAAGTCAGGCACAACAAAGTAACGACCGTATTCCGGCAAAGGGCTTTGCCTTCCATGCCGAGGACGGACATTTTCACGATTATGAGTTTACACGCCATCCGATTGGCGATAATGATGTGCAAATTAAAATCCTTTATGCCGGAATCTGCCATAGCGACATACACGAAGCAGAGGGTATTAAGGAGAGAAACGGAGCACCGTGCGTGTTAGGACATGAAATAGCCGGAGAGGTTATCGCTGTCGGCAAGAACGTGACCAAATTCAAGGTGGGCGATTACGCCGGAGTGGGTTGCATGGTAAATTCTTGCGGCTCATGCTCCATGTGCGATGCGGATAAGGAGCAGTTCTGCGAAAACAGCACGACATTCACATACGATTATCCCGACAAGTATCACGGCGGCGAACTCTCGCAGGGCGGATATTCCGACAATATAGTGGTAAGCGAACGGTTTGCCATATCCATTCCCAAAGATGCAGACATGAAACGTATAGCCCCGCTGCTTTGTGCAGGGGTCACGACATGGTCGCCTATCCGTTTCAGCAATGTGCAGAAGGGACAAAAGGTTGCCGTAGCCGGTTATGGCGGTTTGGGACACATGGCCGTGCAATATCTGGTCGATCTCGGAGCGGACGTTACGGTCTTCGACATCACGGAGGAGAAACGCGGCGATGCGTTAAGAATGGGGGCAAGCCGTTATGTGAATGTAAACAATGAAGAGGAGTTGAAAGGGCTTGCAAATTCCTTCGATTTTATCTTTAGTACCATTCCTGCAAACTTTACCCCGATAATGTACGCCCGTATGCTTAAAATGGGAGGAGAACTTGCCATTGTCGGGCTTGACGGTAAAGCTGAAATAAATACGCTGCAAATGATACTGACGGCGGCACATCGTAAGGTATATGCTTCGCTTATCGGAGGTATCAAGGAGACGCAGGAGATGCTGGACTACTCCGTAGCGCATGGCATCTACCCGGAGGTTGAAATAATCCCTGCCGATGCTGCCACCATAGACGAGGCGTACAAGAATGTGCTGGACGGCAAGGTGAAGTTCCGCTATGTGATCGACATGAGTACAATGAACAAATAAAAATAAGAACGATGGACAACAAGATTTTATCGGAGAGCTTTATGCTCTCCAACGGGGTGAGAATCCCCAAACTCGGACTCGGAACATGGATGATTGACGATGACAAGGCGGCGGAAGCCGTAAGGCGTGCGGTGGAAATCGGTTATCGCCATTTTGACACGGCGCAGGGTTACGGCAACGAGCGTGGCGTGGGCGAAGGTATCCGTACCTGCGGACTGAAACGGGAAGAGGTTTTCGTCACGACCAAACTCGATGCTGCCATCAAAGACTACGACGGAACGCAAGCCGCCATCGAAGGCTCGCTCGAACGGTTGGGGCTCGACTACATCGACCTGATGATTATCCATGCACCGCAGCCGTGGACTGCCTTCCGCGAGGACAATCACTATTTCGAAGGCAATCTCGCCGCATGGTGCGCGATGGAAAAGGCATACAAAGCAGGTCGTCTGCGGGCTATCGGCGTAAGCAATTTTCAGCAGGTAGATATAGAGAATCTGTTGCGGAACGGCGATGTGAAGCCGATGGTGAACCAAATTCTGGCACATGTCAGCAATACGCCCTTTTCGCTTGTCGATTACTGCCACAAGCACGATATGCTCGTGGAAGCCTATTCACCGATGGGACACGGCGAGATGATGAAGAATCGGCATGTGCAGAATATGGCAAACCGGTATGGCGTAAGCGTCGCCCGGCTTTGCATCCGCTATTGCCTGCAACTCGGTCTTCTCCCTCTGCCCAAGACCGCCAACCCTGAACACATGGAAGCGAATGCGGACGTGAATTTCGAGATTTCCGCACAGGACATGGAAATCCTGAAAAACGTGGAGCGCATCAGGAATTACGGCGAGGCAAGCCTCTTTCCAGTATATGGAGGCAAACTGGACGAAGTGGGAAACTATACGCCGAGAGATTTTTTCAAAGAATAACTTTCAACAGAGAAAACATGAAATGTAGTTCCATAAAATCATCGAAGACGGGGAAACGGCACGTATGGGCTGTTTTTCCCCTCTTGTCGCTCCTGCTGTTTGCAGCATGTGGCGAAAATGAAACTTTCGAGGAACCCGATACGGTTCCTCCTTCGGCGGTTACCGCCTTGAATGCGATTGTCGGAGACGGACAGATAACGCTGAATTGGACCGATCCGACAGAGGACGATTTCGACCATGTAGAGATTACCTACCCGCAACGGGAAGGAGCGATTCTCGCCCGAAAGGGCATACAGACCGCCCTGATCACGGGGTTGATAAACGGCGAAGAATATACGTTTTCCCTGACGACGGTAGATGCGGCGGGCAATGCCGGACGGAGCGTCGTTACGCCCCCGTGTATCCCCGTTTCCGTCGATCCGGGCGATGTGACACCTCCCGCCGAAGTGTCGGAACTCTCCGGCGAAGCAGGCAACGGCAAGGTGACTTTACGCTGGACAGACCCCACGGATGCGGATTTTGCCAAAGTGTCCATTACCTATTCTCCCGGCGGGACAACAGCCATAGAGATAGGTAAAGGACGACAAGAGGCGGTAATCGCCGGATTGAAGAACGGTTCCGAGTATGTGTTTACATTGAAGACGGTGGATGTCGCCGGCAACATGAGCGCAGGCATCGTATCCGACGGATTCACTCCCGAAGCAACGGTTGTTACTCCTCCCTCCGGCGCATCGGCGGATTATACGATAAACGGAGTTCGGTTTACGATGATTTATGTCGAGGGCGGTACGTTCACGATGGGGTCGGATGCGGAAGCGGCACTGCCCGGCACACAGAGGGCAAATCAGGCACATGAACATCAGGTAACGCTTTCCTCCTATTGGATCGGGGAAACGGAAGTAACCATAGCTCTATGGAATGCCGTTATGGGTTCCGGCGGAGGTAGCAACACGACACCTGTCGCCAGCATCACCCGCAACCAAAGCGTGGAATTTGCCCGTCGCCTGAATGACATAGCCCACAATCAGGGGCTTATTCCCGATGATATGAATTTCCAAATTCCTACCGAAGCACAATGGGAATTTGCAGCCAAAGGCGGCAACAAAAGCAAAGGATACACCTATTCCGGCAGCAATACGCTATCGCAGGTCGGCTGGACGAGCAGCGACGGCGGCATTCATGCAGTCAAGCAGAAACAGCCCAACGAACTCGGTATTTACGATATGAGTGGCAACGTGTATGAATGGGTTTACGATATGGCTGCGCCCTATAC
>NZ_HF991073.1:26521-31825 GCF_000432295.1 Bacteroides sp. CAG:189 | reverse complement strand
AGTCAATACATCAAGCGAGGAGGTAGTTTCTATTATAACGACGCTTATCGTTTTACTTCGACCTACCGGTATTTCTATACCTCTACCGACTATACCATCGGGACGAGAATCAGCTTACGTTGAACAAACAGTAAAATGGCCCTATGAGAAATATATATATTTCGGCATTACACGCATTGCTGTTAGCAATCATGCCGACAATCTTAACCGGTTGCACACAGTGCAACGCTGGAAATAAAGGACAGATGAAAGATATGCAGCAAAAAAGAACAGCCGGCAAGATAGTCGGCAGTTATACGGAGGAACACGACGGTATCCGTTTCACGCTGAACGGCGTGGAGTTCAAAATGATAACAGTTGAAGGCGGCACGTTCACAATGGGACATGACAACCGCCAGCCGAACGAAAAACCGGAACATTAGGTAACATTATCCACTTTCTGGATAGGCGAAACCGAAGTGACGCAACCGCTTTGGAAAGCCGTCATGGGCAACAATCCGAGCCGTAGCAATCGTGGCGACAATTATCCCGTGGAGAATGTGACTTGGAAAATCTGCCATGAATTTGTGGAACGGCTTACAGCCATGATGCACGAGGCCGGAATGCCGCAGGAATGGGAGTTCCGGATGCCAACCGAAGCACAATGGGAGTTTGCAGCCAAAGGCGGCAACAAGAGCAAAGGCTATACATACGCCGGAAGCAACACGTTGAGCGAGGTCGGTTGGAACCTGAATGACGGCAGGGAGAGCCATCCCATAAAGCAGAAACGACCGAACGAGTTGGGTATCTACGATATGTCGGGCAATGTGTATGAATGGGTTGCGGACTATTTCGCACCTTATACCACCAAGCCGCAGACCGATCCGTGCAACCTTACCCGTATCAATTCTTCGCGGCAGGTCATCAAACGCGGCGGCTCGTTCTGGTACAACGATGCTTATCGTTACACCTGCACTTATCGCTATGCCTACTATGAGGACGTAACGGATGAGAGTATCGGGTTTCGGTTGGCTCTAAAAAAAACATTAAATAATATTTTATAGTTGACATATAAACAAACATTTTACATGAAAGAACAAAGTAAAAAATCTTCTCTTTTTTTGAAGGGAAGCAACACCTAACCCACTTCGCTACCGAACAGGATGTAGCGGAAGAACTATTCGAGTTACTTTCCGAAGCGAGAGAACTTTATCTTCAGGATGTGATTGTGGACGGCAAACGGTATAGCCGCTATGTGGATGACTTCATCAACAGTCACCGATACATAAACTGCAATAACGCGGTTTGCCGGAACTGCCACGAAATGAACATCCACATTGTCAAGGGGCTGTTGGCCGAATGTGTCCACCTTATCAAGCCTCTTTTTGCCGCATTAGATTTCTCTTTCGAGGAGTGCATGGAACTGCGAAGACTGTATGACCGATCAGAACCGTTGCCGCCACCTACCAAACGTCATACCGATGGCTTTATAAAAGCCCCGCCGCTTTCTTTCGGCTGCAACTTCACTCAAGAACAGATGACGGGTATTGTGTCTTGTGCCAATACTTATCATCTGTTTTGCGTTTCAGAGGTTTGCGTCGAAGATATGGAAGCTCTCTTTTCCTGCAAAGAGGGCTTTCACATTCGGGTAAACAATCTTCGTCATGTGGTTATCCTTTTCGATGCGCTACTCGAAAACTCATTCATCCAATCCCGCTGGCAGTCCGTTCTGGACAAAGGGCGGTTCCTGCAATCCAAGGACGGCGCACAGTTCATTACCGCTTCCAGTCTTTCATCGGCACTTTCTGCCGTCAGAAACAACAAAACATCGGTCATCTGCGGAATAAAAAGAATCATCAAGGAATTGAAAATATAGAGCACGAATCTCTCGCAAAATGGGAAGCACTGTGTTGGCCAAACCATACATAGTACTTTTCCATATTCACGGTACTTCTATCCCAATAGACTCTTTATTATTTGTAAAAAACACCGCTGAAGCACAATGAATGTACAGCGGTGTTCTTTTTCAATCCCCTTTTTTATGGATATGGGGTTTCAGAGACGACGTATTACCTGGTGTCTGTTTGTTGTCTCTTTGACGTCTGTCTGGTTTCCCCGTGGATTTTGCAATCCTTTTTGGTCCTGGCTTAATTCCCATATTTTTATTTATTTAAGTTTCAAGTAAAAGGACAATAAAGATGCCAAGCGTTATTTGGCGTAAAACAGTTCAAATTTATGACATATCAATGACATTTTGACAGATTGACAGTAATGGTTTTGCCGTAATTCATAACTCATTTTTGAATAATATTGGACAATCTTGCCGCCTATGCTTGCAGTTTGTGTGGCAACTCTTCCGACGACGAATGTCGGTCGGGGTATTAGGCTCCCCCGAAAAGAATTTCGTGGACATAGGGCAAGCCCGAACAAAGATAGCTTTGGCAAATGCCTAATGCAAGAAGCTGCATTGGATACCGAAAGCTATCCGATAAAAATGTCACAAAAGAATGTCATTATCAAGGATGGGAAAATCCCAAACGATAACAATTATCAAGACTATTGCATTTTCTTGATTTCGTTATACAGAGCCAAGCCTTTTGCCGTGAGCAAGTATTTTTGTCTCGGATGATTGGGCTTGTCGGGATATAGCACCTTGAGAAAACCTGCCTCGAAAGCGGGGTTTATATAGTTCTCCAAAAATGTCGGACGATGTTTTAGTCCGACTTTTTCCATCAATCCTTTTAATGATAATTGTTCATTTGACAAGGCTAACAGCAAAACGCGAACTTGTTCGGGTACTTGTACGGTAGGTTGTTCGGTACTTGTACGGTCTTCGTGTTGCATTTGTTCCTCAATCAATTCTTCCGGTGCATCAACAACCATATACCGATTCCGCAACTCATTGTTTTCGCCTAATAACAGATTACGGAAGAAACGCTCCAAATATTCTGAATTACGCATAATGCCTTTCTGTACGTTCTGATAGTTGGCTCGTACCAGCGCATTGCGGAAGTACCACGAATGGTTGGCGAACAAGTCGTTTGTCACGTCAAAGCCCATAGAACGGAGATAAAGAATCGTGAACACGGCCGTCGTCCGTGTATTTCCCTCACCGAACGGATGGATTTGCCACAGCCCCGATACGAATTTGGCAATGTGGCTCGCTAATCCATTCCTGTCCACTTTGGAGTAGTCGAACCGGCGTTCTTGTTCCAAGTCGTATTCGATCGCATTGCGAAGGTCGGGTGCGGAAACGTACAACACCGTATCACCACGCAGCACCCACTCTTTTTTGGTGATGTTGTAATCGCGAATCTGACCGGCAAACTTGAATACACCGTCGAAAATCCGACGATGGATCGAGGTTAGCCCGACAAGCGTAAAAGCAAAGGTTTTCTCGGTAAGCAGCCGGCGAATATTGGTCGAAGCCGTATCTGCCTCGTGCATTTCGTCATCTTCTGGTGTACGAGCTTCTTTTGACTGGTAATAGCTCTTTATAAGCTGTTCGGCCTCGTCAATCGTAATTTCTCCCTCAATATCTTTGCGTGCAGTCTCGATAAGATAATCGGAGGGTTTCAGACCATCAACTGCCTGCAAGCCGATTGCGGTCTGCCATGCATAGCCCTTTTCCCGTTGCTGCGGTTCGCCTTGGCGTATGTATTCATCGAAATTCATCATATCTCAAATCTCTTTATTCCTAATTTATTACATAATTCTTCGGCTGTCTCTTTGAGGTATGTATAAGATTGTGGAGCAGAAACATTATTGTCCAAACACATTAAAGATTTGGGTGTTTCTAATTTGAATACCGCTTTAAATTTAATTGCATAGGAATCTTGATGGTCAGTAAAATAGAGCATGAAAAAATCCTTGGAAACACCTGCATGTTTTTTGGTTTTTTCCCACACGCTTTCTGGCGTCCCCTTTAAAATAGAATCTATCTTAATCAAGGCGACAATCATTTTGATAGGTGCAGTTGCATATACGACAATGTATCGTATATCCGTAGGAATACGCTTGCGATATTCGTATCGTTTCTCTCCAGATAATATTTTTTCAATATGACTTGGATGAATGGATAATATAATCGTTTCAGTTTTCATGTATCAATGCTAAATATTGTTTATTATCAATTTTTCTAATACTTTGGATATATCCTTCAATTTTGGCTTTAGCTATCTGTAGATAGGATATTTCTTTGTCAAGAGCTATATACCGGAAAAGTATTACCAATGTTTTCTTCTTCAGAATCTCCTGTAGATCCGAATAATTGTAGACGGTTCTTTTGGCAATAGCAGGAAATACTTCGTCGATATTTTCTGAAGATAAGACATCTTCAACTATGCCCATACATTGTATGGATTTGCGATCTTTACTTCTGTAAAATAAGACAATATCACCTTTCCGAATGGATTTGATTCGAGAATGACATAAATAAGCTTTTTTTATAGTATTGCCTTGACAAGAATATAAAGATTGATCCTTCTCGAATAAAGAGCCTTTCATGCTACTGAAGTCCGGGAATAAATCTTCATGATATTGCGGTTGAATAGGAATAATGAATTTTTGAACGGATTCATTATCCTTGAAATAGGGGTAATACCTTATCAAAGAATCCAAACTACCGAAATTATCATTCATTAATTTCATTGGCTTGATATAAACATCATCCTGTTTATATTTACCAAGGCAATAAAAACCATAGTCTAAACAAAGTCCTACAAGTGTTTTCTGTTCCTCTCCGAACGTATGTAGATATATCCAGTCCAACTTGTTTTTTACACAATAGTCGAATGCGATATACAAAAGTCGTTCGCCTAACTTCTTTCCACGAGCCTTAGGGTCTACCTTAAACGTGCAAAGTTTCAGAATGCGTCCATGAGTAATTTCTCCATTATCAGTTAGTCGGGCATCCTGTTCATGTTTGTATATACAGATTGCAACTACCCTGCTGTCTTCATCTTCAATACACCAACATTTCCGCTTGTTTTCTGCGCATTTTTGAAACCATCTATCAAAACCGTCATACGATTGTCGTAAAGATTCAAAGAACGGTTGGTTTTTGTCTATTTCATATAAAAAACGTTCTTTTACACCAGTGTAATCGAAAGAAAACGGGATAGTCGTATATCGCCTAAGTAATAACAAGAATTGTTCTAACCGATATACTTTATCCTGCAATCCTATTTTCGAGGCTTTCCGGTGAATGCCTTCGTCGTTTGTAACGAGAAGGTGCGCTGCACCCCGATACAAAGCGAACAAAACGTTATTGTCTACTTTATCATTATCGTTAGATTGCGATAAACCGAGTTCATGGCATTCCTG
>NZ_HF991073.1:18882-26485 GCF_000432295.1 Bacteroides sp. CAG:189 | reverse complement strand
GATCGGATAAGATTGGTGGATTTTCTATCTTTGAATATTGCTTTAACCGAGATAATACGATTTTTCGTCTTTCTTGATTCTTGTCTCGGTTAATGTCTTCAAGCTGCATCGGATGAATATACAGACAATGGCTCTGCTCTGCAGAAAGTTTCCGCAGTTCGGCAAAGGAAGAATCGAGAATTCTACTCGTATCTTCCAATGGGATAATGATATTCGTGTCTAACAATATATTCATCAAGAATATTCTTTGGATAAATTTTATTCGTTGTGCCCTTTGTTTTTAATCAATCTTTTTAAAGTCAACCAAATCGATAATCATTAAAGCGATTAAACAGATTAATACTTTAATTCAAAACATTTTATGATTTCGCATTGTTCCATATATTTGGACTTATTTACTGCTAATCAAATCTTTCGGATTAACTTGTAGGATGTTCGCAATTTCGAATAACACATCTAAACTTGGCTGACGTCTGTTGCAGACATAAGAATTGACAATGCAAAAACTCTTTCCGAGTTTGTCTGCTAACCATGTCTGCTTGATGCCTTTTTCTTCAAGCACCTCTTTTATGCGGTTCTTCGGTTTATCCATTTCGCTTTTATTTTATTTCTTGCAAAAGAAATCGATCGCCAAATCGATCATTATTGCTGTTGCTGTCACTCCTCGTTTGGCGTCATCGTCTCTAAGTGATGATTTCACAACCGTAGATATAAAACTGGTTGCCAAATGCAACATCTTGTTTGTCGGTTTATCTTCCGGTTTATTATTGAGTATAGTATCAATCCCCTGTAAGACGCTAATTGCTCCATTTGCCTGTGCATATAGCTTGTTGCTCGGCTCTATTGCTTCGGCAACACCGATTGCGTACTTAGCAACGGCAAGCAAATCAGCGACCTTGAGTTGTCGGATATTAGACTCATACAAAACTTCATCTTGACGAAACGTATGATTGGGACGATATAACATACGTTGAGCATATGTATTGTTAGAACGATAGAAGTGCCTTGATTGAAGTTCTGCCAGCAATACGTTAAGACAGCCTTCAATATTAGACCTCAAGATTACATCATCATAGATGAGCGATATTGAACAAGGTCGTATGTCTGGAGTGATTCCTTTAGACCATAAAACCTGTTTTGTTTCATTGAATATTCTGTCTCCGAGGTCTTGAATACCGACATTTACGTTTCCTGCAGCTCTATATGCAGATATCATTTCGTCTCTGTTTCCACGCTCATAGGCATGATATAGATTTGCGTACGCAGTTTCCAATTGCAAGATTTCATCTGCTTGTTGTTGAGCTAACACTTCTATTGCATTCATGATATATCTTCTCTTTTTGCAAAGATATAAAATATTATGCTATAAAAATAATCAGAAACAGTTTTTATAGACTAAACTACAAAAAATGCTTTTATGTAGCGTATCCAAAAAGAACTCGATAAAATATTGCAGCGAAAAGAGAAAATATACAGTGAACCTTTCTTCTCTTTTGGCTGTATGTTTGGCAAATCGTCAGGTAATGGAAATGGGTTGAAAATTCAGTTTAGTTTGTGCATTAGCCTTATATATGCTAAATCAAAGTAAACTATATTTAGGTAGGCATATTTGCTTTTATATGCCTATGGCTTTATAGAGAAACAACCACCTTTGCGGAAAATACAAGTTTCAATGAAGATGTAAGGCAGAGACCACAGCCCGTCTTTTTTTCTTTTGGCTGCAATAATTCATCAATGAAACACCGAACGGCATTCTTCGGATAAGAGGTCGATAATCGGAAAACTACTTTGAAAAGCACTTTGAATGCGACCAAGTGCAAGGGATGAAACCAAGTGAAATGCGAAAAACCGAGAATCGCTTAAAATATTGATTTTGTTCCTGTTTCGTTTCCTTGATGAGATGTATACGATATTATTATATTGATATACAGCATATAGTGTGTATATCTTACAATATTTACCAGATTTTGATGGCAGATAATAATAAGATTTCTCCATCGTTCTACGAAAACGATGTATCCGTTTTTCAGATACGTGGCAAAGTTAAGAATAATTCAGAAGAACTTATTTGGTTTCTTTCTTTTTTGTTGCAGTTTAGATAATATTAGACAATAAATAATCAAAAGTGAACATTGCCATTCACTGATTAGCGGTATATTTGTCCGTGAGTAACTTTTAAATCCAAACGAATGAATAGACTGTTGATAAGTTCCCTAATATTATCTTCCATAGGGAACAGTGCCGTTGCCGGCAATGCTTCTAAAGAGAACCATCCGAACATTATTCTGATATTGTGTGATGACATGGGATTTTCCGATTTGGGATGTTATGGGGGTGAAGTGCGTACTCCGAATATTGATTTTTTGGCAGAAGAAGGGATACGTTTCAGCCAGTTTAAGAATACGGGACGTAGTTGTCCCAGCCGGGCGGCCTTGCTTACCGGCCATTACCAGCACGAAGCCGGTATGGGGTGGATGACGGCTGTCGATGAACATCGTCCCGGGTATCGGGGACAGATAGCGGCCAATATCCCTACTATCGCCGAAGTGCTTCGCGACAATGGTTATGCTACATATATGAGCGGTAAGTGGCATGTGACCGTAGACGGCGCTTTTGATGAACCCAACGGAAGTTATCCCGTGCAACGCGGATTTCAAAAATACTACGGCTGCCTTAGTGGCGGTGGAAGTTATTATGTTCCTAAACCGGTATATTCCGGTCTGACAAGGATTACTGAGTTCCCTGATGATTATTACTATACCACGGCCATATCCGATTCCGCCGTGAGTTTTGTGAGGGAACATCCTGCTGATGTTCCTATGTTTCTGTATGTGGCGCATTATGCACCGCATCTGCCTTTACACGCTCCGAAACAGAGGGTGGATGCTTGCCGTGAACGTTATAAGGCGGGATATGATATACTGCGTCGTCAACGTTTCGAACGCCAGAAAGCCTGTGGGCTGGTAAAAAAATCGATGGAACTGCCGGTTTATCAGCGGGAGTTCAATGATCAACGCCCGTCGTGGACGGATCTTACTCCCCGGCAGCAAGAACAATGGATAAACGACATGGCTACTTATGCCGCCATGATCGAGATCATGGACGATGGTATAGGACGACTTATCGAAGCAGTCAAGGAGAAGGGCATTTATGAGAATACCGTTTTTCTGTTTATGAGCGATAACGGGGCAACCAGCGAAGGGGGATATCTGGGACAGTTGATGGCGGATTTGAGTAATACTCCTTACCGTAGCTATAAGCAGTGGTGTTTTCAGGGTGGGACAAGTTCACCTCTGATCATAAAGTGTGGTGATTCTGTTAAAAGAGGAATTAAAGAGAAAGGCACGATTTGCCGGGAACCCGGTCATATTATCGATCTGTTTCCTACCTGTCTGGATATGGCATCGGTCCGATACCCTTCTTCTTTTCAGGGAGAGAAAGTGAAATTGTCGGGAACCAGTCTTTTACCTGCCATACAGAATAAAAAATTGCGTTCACGTGATTTGTTTTTCGAGCATCAGACGTCTTGTGCCGTTATTTCGGACGGATGGAAGTTGGTACGTGCCAATGGAAAATCCTCTTGGGAGTTGATAAACCTTTCAGAAGACCCTTTTGAGGAGAAAGATCTGTCTGCACAATATCCTGAGAAGGTGAAAAGTCTGGAGAAGAAGTGGAATCGCTGGGCGGAGCAACAGCATGTGTTTCCTTTTGAGTTCCGTCCCTGGGGAGAACGTATCAAATATTACAAGGCATTATATCCCGAACAAGATGGGAAGTTATTTTGATATCTATATATGTAATGCATCATTACATATATTGGCATTTATATTACAAAATGAATATGTGTTTTGTATATATAAATAAAAATAGAATATAAATCAGACGCAACTTTCACTGGTTACACCCGGTTTACTATTTCATGATAAACCAATACATCGGTGTAACAGTGAAAGTTGCGTCTGAAATAACGAGTCAATTTTAACAAATACTTCTATGTCCCGGAAGTATTTATAAAATCTCTTGGATACGTCCTTCTACCTTTATTTCTTTTCTAATAGAAACTCGTTTACTATTTTAGTAAGTTGATCTTTCGGCATGGCTCCCTGTAAAATTTTAGGTTCTCCCTTTGCCGGAATCATCAATAGGGTGGGAATGCTTTGAATGCCAAATGCTCCTGCAAGTTCAGACTCTTTATCCACATCTATTTTGTAGACATCGATTTTCCCGGCATAGTCTTTGCTTATACTGTCCAGTATCGGTGCCATCGCTTTACAGGGACCACACCAAGTGGCGTAAAAATCAATGATTGCAGGACGACTGCCTTCAAACTTCCACTCATTGGGATTAGCTTCGTAGTTATATACTTTTTTTAGAAAATCTGCTTTGGTCAATGCTATTACTTCCATATCATTCTTTTCTTTTTGAGAGTTAATACTTTTGCTATCTTTATTGCCTGCACAGGCTGTTGTTATAAAAGTCAACATAAGCGAAAATGTCACAGTTAAGATTTTAATTGATTTCATATAGTTCATTCTTTATTGTTTTTTACTATTGCAAAGATAGAGTTGTTTCTAAGACAGGAGAATAGCAATTTTACCGGAATAGTTGACGATTTTTCCCAAAAGGCTTATTTATAGTAAAAAATCAGGTTTCCTATAAGAAATCTTATCCACTTTTCATTAATTCATCTATATTTGTTGTCCTTATAAGTCGGATTTCCCGTAACTTAGGATATATAAAGATATGAAAACAGACAAAGAGAAGATGTTGGCGGGTGAACCTTACCTGGCTTTTTGTAATGAATTGGTGACGGAACGTGCCCGCGCGAAAGAGATATTGTTTGAATATAACAATCTGCATCCGTCGGAAATGGAAAAGCGTACTGAAATATTGAAACATTTTTTAGGTGCTACCGGCAAGCAGCTACTTATCGAACAGCCGTTCCGTTGCGATTATGGCTATAACATTCAACCAGCCGTTCCGTTGCGATTATGGCTATAACATCCGTGTTGGTGAGAATTTTTATGCCAATATGGGATGTACTATATTGGATGAGGCTTTGGTGACATTCGGAGACAATGTATTATTGGCGCCGAATGTGAGTATTTATACGGCCGGGCATGCTGTAAATGTAGCACAGCGTGTAGCCGGTTGGGAATACGCTTATCCGGTGACGGTAGGACATAACGTCTGGATTGGAGGGAATGTAGTGATACTGCCGGGAGTTTCAATCGGAGATAATAGCATCATAGGTGGTGGGAGTGTAGTGACAAAGGATATTCCTGCCAATGTGATAGCTGTGGGCAATCCTTGCAAGGTGATTCGGGAACTTACCGAAGACGAACTGAAATAAGAGCCGGTTTTAAATGAGAACGAAATAAACTGATAAAAACATTTAAAAGGAAAATTTAAACAGGCTCTGAGATTACTTCAAAAATAAAGTTTACCTTTGCAAAAAATTGGTTTGCATCGAGTTGTGATGCATAAAAAGGGAATACCGTGCGAATCGGTAACAGTACCCGCTGCTGTAATTCTCGTAGAACCCGGATAAGAATGTCACTGTAAAGCGCCCTGCTTTATGGGAAGGCATCCGGAGGGAGAGACAAGTCAGAAGACCTGCCAATTTTTATAATATCTGATGCTTTCGGGAGTTAAAGCGGAGAGTAATAGACTAAAAGAGACGTTTTAGGACCTATTTCAATGCCTGCATTTCTTAGGGCAATCTCTGTTTTTTTCGTTTGGCAAAAGTTATTCAAGAGTTTGAATATTTAGTTTTAGTTCAAATAATTGTTTAATTAAAATGCTTATGAAAAGAATTACGCATTTATTTTTGATGACACTCGGATTGGTGCTCAGTGCCATCCCCATGTATTCATGGGGACAAGGTTCTGATAACCCGAATGTTGTGCTTATGCCCCAATTCGGAATGCCCGAAGACGGGGCGGTGATCGTTTCCGATGAGATTACGTTTTATGATCATTGGGGAGAAGATATGATAAAGGGTAGCAGTAGCTACAATTCTTTGTCGGCCGTTGTTTTTAAACCGGCGGAAGAAGGGAAAGTAATTCAAATAACTTTTGAGTCGGTAGAGGTATTAAAGTATGAGACTTCATGGACCACTAATCCGGCTTACTTGAATATTTATAACGGAATTTTGGAACCGGGTGCGGACTATAAATTTCCTACAACGACCTATGGAGTTTCAAATACATCTAAATTGCCGGAAGGTGAACTGTTGGAAACGCTTAGCGGGACTTATACCAATAAAACTTATTTTTCTACCGATCCCAGTGGAGCACTCTCTGTCGGGTTTCATTTCGTGAATGCAACCAATTGCTCCGGTTGGGTAGCTAAAGTGAGTTGTGTAAAGGTGGAAGATATGACGGTTATAGGTGCCGGTTCTTCTTACGAGCAAGTGGAAACCGAGCCTGTAGCTAAAAAAGCGGTAAATTTAGTCAGCTTTTATGTAGATACCGAAGGAATCATGAAACCGGAGAATCTGACGAGTGTTTCGTTTACGCTTCCTATAAATGAAGTTGTAGAACCCGGACAGTTGAAACTGTATGCCGGTGCTGAACTGAATTTTGACGGAGAGACACCTTTGGAAACAACTTTTACCGAGAATGACGGTACTTATACCTTGACATTAGCTAAAGCGCTGTCTTCCGGTCGGAACTGGTTTTCCATTGCAGGTGATGTCAAGGCGGATGCAGCGTTCGGAGCAAAGGTGCAAACTGTTGTTTCGAAGGTAACAACGACTGCCCATACCACCGGAGTAGAGGGCTTTATAGCGGCTACCCCCGTTACTTTGACTATTCCGCATACGGTTCTGATGTCTGCTACTCCCGCCACTTATCAGGTGGGGAGCGATAATCTCTTTTTTTATGATGATGGTGGAAAGGATGGGAAAATCTCTTCAAAGTTTGAAGGGACAGTAACATTTGTTCCGACTACTCCGGGAAATAAAATTCAGATAGACTTTTCCAAAGTAAGCTTATATGAAAATATATATAGCACTTCTACCAATGATGATGTGATGAAGATTTACGATGGAAAAACTGTCAGTGAAGCTGATTTAAATACAATCATGCGCAATGGAGTACCGGCGGTTGTGAAGTCAATGGCGGAAGACGGGTCACTGACTGTCTATTTAAAAACCATACAGATAACCGATTATAACTTAAAAGATGGTTTTGAAGCCGTTGTGTCCGAGTATACTCCCGTGCAAATGGAGGTGAAAGAAATTGTTCCTGCTCAATATACCGAAGGTACTGTTGTGGCCGGTGATGTTTCGCAACCGATTCTTTCTGTCAATATTAAGACGGAAAATACTATTCCTCTTGTTGCGCAAGCATTTAAGTTTACTGCCGAAGGAACTACGGTTTTATCTCATTTGTCAAAAGCTACGGTTTATTATACCGGAAAAAGCAATGTCTTTGCCAATACAGTGAAAGTGGGTGAGGTTGATTTAACAGGGAATGCGGCTTTCGAATTGAGCGGTTGTTCGCAGAGCTTGGTTGAAGGGGATAATTATTTTTGGTTGGCATACGATTTGAAAGCAGATACACAGAGCGGTGAAGTGATTGATGGCGGCTGTACCGGG
>NZ_HF991073.1:0-18837 GCF_000432295.1 Bacteroides sp. CAG:189 | reverse complement strand
GGACAGTCTCATGCAGTAGCGAACGGTAATCCGGAAGGTTTCCGAACGGTGAAGAATGAATATCTTTCAGTGGTCGGTACATTTGAAAAGACCATTTTCGGAACGTGGGACTTTGCCAGTACCAAGAATCCGTCTTCATACTATGATGGATATAATCCTGTTGAGGGCGATCAGATCGTGACTTTTATTCCCGGGACGAAAGGAATGATTGCAGAGTTGGAATTCAGCGATTTTCATCTGTATTATTATCCTACTGCTTCTTCTTATTATCCAAGAGCTAAATTTGAAGTTTATAGCGGAAAAGGAACCGGGGGTAAGCTGCTTTGGTCATTGACTACGGCAGATGACAAGGATAAAGGTCCCGAACGTATTCTTCGTTCGGAATCGGCAGACGGAGCATTGACCGTTGTATTTGATGCGAAGACCACTTCTGCTTCTTATACGGCAAAAGGCTGGCAAGCCGAGGTGCGTGAATATCTTTCCGTACCGATGGAATTTAGTTCGGTGAATGCTTTTCAGGCAAGCACCCAGGTTATTCCTACCTCTCCGGCAGCGGCCAATCAAGAGGTTATCGGCTTTAAGATACTGACAGCCGGAGATAAGGCTCCTCTTTCACTGGAAGAAATCACCTTGAATATGAAAGGCGCCCAAGATAAAGTAAGCAAGGTGTACGTATATACATCGGGCAAGGATAGCGTATTGAACCTTGCTTCACCCATAGCGGAAGCTCTTCCGGATGCTTCATCTGCTGCCTTGAAACTGACATTGACCAATCCGTTGGAACTTCTTGAAGGAGCTTCTTATTATTGGATTGCTTATGATATGAAGGAGAATGTTGCTGCCGAGCAATCCATCGATGCTGCTTTGACATCTGTGAAAGTAAGTGGTGATGTAAAAGAGCCGGTATCCGGTGACCCTGCGGGGGAACGTGTGACAAAGAGTATCTATGTCATGAAATCCGGAGAGAACGGAATAATCAAGGTTGGTTCTCAATCTCTGATGTTCTACGACGAAGGCGGAGTAGAGGGTGGTATCACTCGCGGCTTTAAAGGAACGGTGACTTTTGAACCCGAACATGCCGGAAAAACGCTTAAACTGACATTGAAAAAATGGAATATCGGTGGCAGTGATAAGATGTATGTGTATTACGGAGGAGAAAAAGGGGATAAAGAAGATTTACTGATCGAGTCTACCAAGTATCCTCAGGAGGTCGTTTCATTCTCCGAAGATGGCAAGATAACTCTGTATTTCCAGACAGCCAGTTACGGTTCCAGTACCGGACTCGATGGATTTGAAATAGAGGTAAGCGAATACGAGATACAACCTCTGTCGTTGGGTGGACTGAAAGTTGTTCCGGTAAATGAACGTTCTTTCCTCAGAGGAGCTAATGCAGTGATGCTTCGTGTAGATGTGGAAATCAAAGGCGATAAAGGAGAATTCACGCTCGATGCCTTGAAGTTCAGCAATGAAGGCACTTCATTCTCTACGGATATTGCTTCGGCAAGAGTTTATTGCACGGATACCGTGAGCGTATTTATGAACACGAATCAATATGGTGAAACACTGAAAGAACTGCCTTATCAGTTTGACGGAAACTACACGGCTACTTTACCCGGTATCTATAAATTCTGGTTGGTTTATGATATATCCGGAGATGCCTTGACAGGAAATACGATTAAGGCAACACCTGTGAGTGTAACGGCACAGGGCACCGAAACTCAGATAGAAGAGCCGTTTTCTGCCGAAGGGTATATTGTGGAAGGTTTCAAAGGTACTTATACGGTCGGTGTTTCGGACAAGGCCGATTATGCATCTATCGGGGATGCCGTAAATGCCATGAAAGATGGTATCGACGGTCCTGTGGTATTTGAACTGGAGAACGGAACTTACAATGAAGTGGTAAATATTGCGGAGATAAAGGGAACATCTGCTGTCAACACCATTACCATTAAGTCGAAAAGCGGTAGTTACCGTGATGTGAAGATTGTCGGTGGCAGATACATTGCTCCGGATGTCGATTCGAATGAAAAAGTACATGCCGGCTATGGTGTAGTCACCGTTGCAGGCGCGGATTATTTTACATTGGACGGGGTGACGGTGACTTCTTCGGATGTCTCTTATCCGGCCATCGTTCGTTTGAAAGATGCCAGTTGTTATGTGACGGTCAGGAATTGTTATCTGTATACGGAAATGTCGGCAGACATGTCTTTGATCGAAACGTATAGCCGTAATATAGCTGCCGATACGAACGACTATCTGGTTGTTGAGAATTGTCTTTTGGAAGGAGCTAACAAAGGAATGTCTTTAGGGGCCAGTTGGATCAATACTCCGTCTTATGAGGCAGGAGCTTGTGTCCGGAACAATACTTTCCGTAATCAAGGTGCTAAAGCGATTTATCTGCAAGGAATGAAAGCTTATTCTGTTACCGGTAATGAATTTTATAACGACCGGGCTACTGCGTCTTACACTGCACTCGATATGAGAAGGGGATTTGAACAGTGTATCATTGCGGATAATATCATAAATCTTGCTACTTCCAAAGACGCCACCGGTATATATACCGAGTATATAAAAGCCGGTCAGGAAGCTCCGGGAAGCATTCATAATAATGAAATAAACATCGTTTGCAATGCAAATGCGGGAGCTTACAGTTCTTTCTATGGTATAAAAGTCGGTAGTAAAGAAGTGTCTACTAACTTGAATATCGTTTATAATACGGTGAGGCTGACCGGTGTGTACAATTCTTCTGCAGCTCTGTTTATCAATAGCAGCATAAGCAATGGTGCGGTTCGGAATAATATTCTGCAAAACGAAGCGACCGGGCATGTTTACCGGATTTACAGTAAGGATTATTTCACCGGAATCGTTTTCTCCAACAATATGACCTATACTTCCGGTACTGCATTTGCCTATGCCGGTACTGCCGTCAATGATTTTGAGGCCTGGAAAGTACTTTCCGGAGAAAAGGACAGCTACAACGAACAAACGTCTTTCCTTTCGGAAACAGTACTCGAACCTGCACAAACCGGTAATTTGAAGAATGCGAAGCCGTTGGCATTTGTAACGACGGACTTGAACGGTACTGTCCGCGATGAGCAGACTCCTACCATCGGTGCCTATGAATACGGTGATGTTTCCGATAATACTCCGGTTCTGGTAGAGGGCTATCCTTCTTTCAGTAACATTACGCACGAGGAAGCTACTGCCGTATTGAAAGTCGATCTGAGCGGAAAAGCATTCCTGTTAGTGAAGGAAAAAACAGCGGTTGCACCGACGCAGGAAGAAGTTTTGGCTTCCGAACAGGTACTGCAACTGAGAAAGGGAAAAGAGGCTTCTGTTGTTCTGAGCAGTTTGGCAAATCAGACGGAATACATACTTTATGTGGTTCTGCAGAATCTGAAAGAGGTCAGTTCCGAAGTAATTGCCAGTGACGTGTTCACCACTACCTATACACCGACCGCAGTTTCTACTTTCGAGAAGGTTACTGCCGTTGAGGGCGACTTTGAAGACGGAACTGCCAAGTTCTCCGGATTTACGGTAGAAGATGCGGACGATACGGTAGTCGTTGGTAAGAAGGTAGCTAAGATAGGAACCAAAGGAACCATTACTTTCACCAATTCCGATAAGGGGATTCCTTTGACCGGATTCTTTCTGAAAGCCGGTGAACCGGTGACAATGGATGTTTATGATGAAGCAGATCAGAAACAGACCTTTACTTTAGGAGCAACGGATGGTAAATGGGTATTCAGCAATTTGAAGGATAAGGGTCTGATAACGAAGATCGAAATGACTTCTGCGGGAGATGCTTATCTGGATAACTTTAGTGGCGAACCTCTTGACCTGTTGGTTTATATAGCCAACCGGACGGTTCAGGAAAAAGACCGCGTGACGCTGACTGCTACGGTTTCTACCGGTGTGGCACCTTATACCTATGTGTGGAAAAATGCTATGCAGGAAGTGGTTTCTACGGAGGTTTCTTATGCATTCGATGCTAAAAATACAACTGCATGTACGTTGACGGTAACCGATGCATGGGGAGCTACGGATACGGATGAGGTAGTGATTACCGTAGAAGGTAATGCGTATACGGCTACTTTCGAAGATGTTTATCTGAAAGAAGAAAGTTATTGGAACGGTGAAGGGGAAGATGATTTTGCCGGTAACGGAACTTTCTCTACACTTTATAGCGGTTCGTACGCTTTCAGTAACAATAGGCATACATCTACCTATTGGTCGGGTTTTGCATGTTCCAATCAGACATCTGTGGAATATTCCGGTTTGAGCGACCAATATCGTTCGGCGGTAGGAAGCGGACACAATTCTGATAATTACGCGGTTTCTTATGTCTATACAGGTATTCCTCATGCAATCGATGTGACGAATAATAAAGCCGAAGGAGACTCCATTCGTGGATTCTATGTATCCAATACGGCATGGGTGAAAGAGTCTGTTCTGAAGGGGGACGGACAATCGGATGTTGCCGGAGGTTTCGTAACCGGTGATTATCTGAAATTGATCATTACAGGAAAGGCGGTAGATAATACGACTACTTCACTGGATTATTATTTAGCTGATTATACTTCGAAGAAAGAAGCCGATCATTACTGTCTGGATACTTGGCAGTGGGTAGATCTTCGTCCGTTGGGTAAGGTGAAAGCAGTTTCGTTCCGGATGGAGGGTACGAAACAGAATTCATACGGACTCACTACACCGACCTATTTCTGTATGGACGACTTTAACGGTTATCGCGAAGTGAAGCAAGGAGCTAAACAGGATGTCGGTTTTGAGGAGACGGTTATCAATCTGGCTCAGTTCTTTACCTTTGATGATGCCGATGCTTCTATTGACTATCAGATCGAAGAACCGTTTGATGATGAAGTAGCAACCATCACATTGGAAGATGGAAAACTGTTGGTTACCGGTAAGGAAGCCGGTTCATCCCTGTCGTTGCTGGTTAGTGCCGTTCAGAAAGGAAAGATACAGTTTGTACAGATTCCGCTTACTGTCAATAAAGCGATCGGTATGGAAAGTAACCGCGTTCGTGTTTCTACTTCTATCTATCCGGTTCCGGCTATCGACAAGCTGAATATCGTGACTGAGTTGGAAAATTACACCATCGAAGTGATTGCTGTAAGTGGTGCGAAAGTACTGATACAGGAAAACAATTCCGGTGATGCCACCATCGTAGTCGGCGGTCTGGAAAAGGGTATGTATCTCTTGAAGCTGTATAACGCAGAACAGACAGTTGTGAAACGGTTTACAGTGAAATAATTAATTCAAGGGAGAAGGAAAAAAGGGAGATGGGAGGATGGAGAGTGGAGAAGTAGGCTGCGCTATCATGCTGCATAGTACTTCTCCCATCTCAAATCTCCCATCTCCCTTTAATTAATTTTCCTTTGAATTAGTTTATAGTAAGTTTTCTGCTTGTTTCTTCCGTTCTGATCAGATAAATGCCTTTAGGTAACAGAAGAGGTAGGGTGGATTTTCCTTGACCGATTCGTTCTGATTTTAGTAATATTCCTTGCAGGTTATAAATTTCTAAAGTACATTCACGTTTGCTTGTGACTGTCAGATTTCCGTCCCGGTAGTCGATTTCGGAGTTCAGATCGTAAGAATGGATAGAAGTGGCTGTCGGATGCAGGTCGTCTATCGACAAGATTTCGGTAGATAATTCGCCGAGCCATCCGCATTGCTGGTTTACGGCAGTATATATTTTGATAAAGTCTATTTTATCGAGGGAAACAGTTTCTCCTTTTTCGTTCACTGCCCAGTCGATTTTGAATTTGGCACCATCGGTATTATTCGGTTTGTTATCGGCATAGCCGTATGCATAAGCTACTTGTTTCCACTTTTCCGGATTGCTACTGATTTTTACCGCATTATCCGGTAACCGTGTTCCTGTAAAGGTCAGTGTCCGCTCGCTAATCCATAGAGGGTAGTGGGCTTGCTTATGTCCTTGTGAACCCATATATTGGATGACTCCGCTTTCCCCTTTATTATCGATCCACTTGATGTCTTCATCGTTTCGGTCGGGCTTGGTGTAAGTCACCGTGTAATTCTTGATACTTTGCGGGTTATTGTATTCCGAGCCTTTCAACTCGTACCATTCATCGTCCGGAAGTCCGTTACGGTTGGAGTCTACGGATACCAATACAATGCCGGGTTCCGATGAAATGCCGTAGGGGCCGTCCATGGCATTGGCATCTATTTTGAAGTCATACTCACCGGGCACATTGATGATGCTGTGGTCGAATCCCACAACGATGTATCCCCCGAAGCCTCCCAAACTGACCAGTTGGGTTGTTTTGAAAGCCTCCAGACATTTGTTGCAGATCGTTTGTTCATTATCTCCGTTTGCGTAGGCGGGCAAGAGGTTGATGAACTGTCCGGGTGCCGGCCGGTATTCGAAAACTTTGGTGGCAGAGGATTCTTGCGCTTTCAATAAAGAGGTGCAAGAGAGCAGAATGCTTACCGAAAGTATTATTTTTCTCATACTGATATTGCTTTTATGCCGATATTGCTTTTTATAATCCGGCTGTTATCTCTGTCTGGCTGTTATCTCTGTCCGGTTATTATTGTAGATCCGGTTATCATTACAGATTCGGCTGTCATTGCAGACAGCCGGGGATACAGGTTGTAAAGATAAGCAATTAATTCTATATTTCCGGTACAAGTATGAATTGTGCATCCGGGAAATATTTTTCCATCTGTTTCCGGATAAATATCAAGGTGTCCTCCTGTATCGTTTTATCTGCTACGGTGGGGTAAAGATTGTACATCACGGTGTCGAGACGGATTCCCCGGTGGCGTATGGCTTCGAAGCTGAGCAGTGTATGATTGATGCTTCCTAATTTGCCGGATGTGACAAAGATAAGCGGGTATTTTTTTTGTACTATATAGTCGATTGTGAGCAGGTCTTCGGTCAACGGTACCATAAGTCCGCCGGCACCTTCCAGCAGAACGGTGTCATATCGGCGACTGAGCTCGGCTGTGGCCTGTTCCATTTTATTGAAGTCGATGGCGCGTCCGTCCAGCCGGGAAGCGAGATGCGGGGAAGCAGGGTAAGAGAAGATTTCGGGCATGGTAAGTCCTGCGCGGTCCTCTTCGGTAGGGGGGATGCCCATGATGCGGCGGTGCAGGTCGATGTCTTCGGAATGGCCGACATTCCCCGTTTGGATAAATTTTTGTGTGATCGTCCGGTTGCCTTTTTGGGTGAGTTCACGAGCCAGGAATCCGGTGGCGTAGCTTTTTCCGGCATCTGTATCGATACCGGAGACAAAAAATACATTCTGTTTCATTGTTTCTGTGGGCCTCTCCCCCGGCCCCTCCCCGAAGGGAGGGGAGAGGGGGAGAGTATTGTTTTATAAATTAATAGTTGTTGTTTTATAAATTGATAGTTGTTATTAGCTTAATGGTTTACAATACATTCTCCTCCTCCCCTCCCTTTGGGGAGGGGTCGGGGGAGAGGCTTCTTTTTTTTGCAATGATATAAATCGGGTGATAAGTGAGAGGTACGGATTGGTTGTCGCCAAACAAGCGGATGTACTCTTCACAAAAACGGTTTAGTTCGCGCCGGGTCCAGTGCTGTTTTCCGGTTCCCGTCACTCCTGTCTCTTTCAGATGGTAAAGCACTTGCAGGGGGGAGGGAAAAGAACGATGCAGTCTCTCCTCTTCCGAATGAATGAGGTCGTAGTGAGGGGTGAGTGCTGCTTCGAGTTCCGAAAGCGAGCGGTAAGGAAGTCCTTGTCCGGTCACGCTGCGTATTTCTTTCATGTTTTCCTGCCCGAAAGTGGTGATTGCGAGGTAGCCATTCCTGCTTAGGCGGTGGTGGCAACGGTGGAAGAAATTTTCCGGACTTTCGAACCATTGTAGGGTAGAACAGGAGGTCAGCAGTTCCGTATCTTCGGGGAAGTCGAGTGTTTCGGCATCTCCGGTGAGGAATATGGCACCTTGATCGAGCAGATCGTGGCAGCAGGCCTGCATTCCGTTGCAGAGGTCGTTCAGGAAAAACTGTTTCGGTTGTAAGGTGTGATAAAGCAGGCGGGAATAGTTTCCG
The DNA here is from genome assembly GCF_000432295.1 of Bacteroides sp. CAG:189. Taxonomy (NCBI): domain Bacteria; kingdom Pseudomonadati; phylum Bacteroidota; class Bacteroidia; order Bacteroidales; family Bacteroidaceae; genus Bacteroides; species Bacteroides sp. CAG:189. The sequence continues at coordinate 10,781 of NZ_HF991073.1, read as the reverse complement.
GTGCCGCAGCCGAATTCCACTACCTTATTGAAAGGAGTTGCCGGGAGATGTTGCTGTAATAGGCAGGTCATCTTTTCCGCTATTTGTTGTTGTATGTCTGCTTTCTGGGCATAAGTGCCGATGGCTTTTGAGAAGCGTTCGGCTATCAGGGCTTTATTCATATTTCTTTCAGATACTTGATAAAGAGGGATTCGTCATAGTGGGCTTCGTTTCCGTCTATATTAGACATGGAAATTCCTTTCCAGGCTGCGCGCTGGTTAGTGGGAGGAAAAATACGATCACTCTCACCGATAATAGCCTGTTCCCATGCAAATGTTCCGGTAGGGAGCATTCGGTATTGTTCTGCGACGGCAGCAAGTTCTTCTTTCAGTTCTTCTATGCTTCGTTCGGGGGCTGTAAGCTGAAAGCGGGCAAAAACGTTTCCGTCCGCACACATCCTGCGTTGGAATTTTCGGAGGGATGCTTCGTTCAGCCCCTCCAACGTACCCATGAAGATAGCGGGCGGGATGCCCCGCTTCTCGTCAATAGGAAAAGGGGTACCGTTAATGGCAATGCGTCTGCGAATGGGTAGTGAAACCTTTGACAGAACTTGTGAAGCGGCCCAAACTCCCATCGACCATGCCACTACATCGATGACGGTGTAACCGGTTAAAGGGGAGGTGTCGAAATCAAGTGTCCGATAGTCATAGCAGATCATAAAGTCACTGTCTGGGGGAGCATATTGTAAAAAGGGATGTTCATCCATTCCCCAGCCTGCAAAAAAAAGTAAAAGGCGCGGAGGTTCTTGCGGAGGCGACGTATGGATATGCGACGGTGCTGTGTGGGTATACAGCGATGGCGTATAGATATATTGTTTCATCAATTCTTGTGTTAAGTGGTCAATCTTACTATCTCTTCTTCACTTATTTCTGCTGTTAATGAAAAGCGGATGCGTGATGTTCCTTCCGGTACCGTAGGCGGACGGACGGGCAAGGCATAAAAACCTTTACGCTGTAACTCTTCCGCTTTCCGGACGGCTATGCTGCTTTCTCCTGTGATCATAGGTATGATATGGCTGCTTGAGGGGCAGACGTATCCTTTGTGTTCCAATACTTCTTTGAGCTTACTGCTTACCAATTGCAGCTTTTCACGTCTCTGTCGGAAATTGGGCAGACGGGTGAATACGAAAGAGGTCCACTGAATGATTACAGGCGGCAGTGCAGTTGTAAAGATAAAAGTACGCATTTTATTGACGAGATATTCCCGTATCACTTTCCGGCAGACAATGTAAGCGCCTGCCGATGCCAATGCCTTGCCGAATGTACCTACCAGAAAGTCGATGTCAGAGATGCATTCCTGTTCTTCCGTACATCCCAGTCCTTTGTCCCCGCGTACTCCGAAAGCGTGTGCTTCGTCTACATACAGCCATACGTTAGCATATTTTTTTTTCAGACGAACCAGTTCGCGGAGATCCGCTTCGTCTCCGTCCATGCTGAAGATGCTTTCCGTGACGATGATGATCCGTTCATATTCCGTGTGGTTTATTTCTATCAACCGTTCCAACTGGTCGTATTGGTTGTGCCGGTACCGGATGCTTTTGGCTGCCGACAAACGTATACCGTCTATTAGGCTGGCATGTACCAGCTTATCTGCTAAAATCAGTGTCCGGGCATTGCTTACAGCCGGAAGGATACCCGTATTGGCATGGTATCCGCTGTTGAATACCAGTGCCGCTTCCGTACCGAAAGCCGTAGCGAGTTGTTGCTCCAACTGTTCGCAGGCTGTGAAGTTTCCCGTCAGCAGACGTGAGGAAGAGGAAGTAGGCAGGAATGTTTCCGGTGTCAGTGTTTCCAAAAAATCCCTACGCAACTCTATATCGTTTGCCAACCCTAAATAATCGTTTGATGAGAGGTTCAGCATCCGTTGTCCGTTTACAATAACGTCCCGTCCTTCGTGCAGGATACCGGGCAATTTTCGCAGGTTACTCTTTGCTTCCAGTTCCTGCAATTCCTGTTGCATTTGTTCGATGAGGATCATATATAATAATTATTTAATGTGCCAATATGCCAATGTGCCAATGGGCTGCGCTATGAAAAAGGATGTGCCATATGGTGGAGATTGGATATTATATTTCTTTTATTCTTTCATTCTTCCATTTTTTATTTCTTCATTCTCTCATTGGCACATTGACACATTGGCAAATTATTCATTATTTTTACAATTCCGTTTGTCAGTCGGGTTAATTGTTCCGGTGTGATGATGAATGGCGGCATCAGGTATACCAGCTTACCGAAAGGCCGAACCCAGATACCTTCTTCTATGAACCGTTGTTGCATATAGGCCATGTCTACCGGTTGTCGGGTTTCGATCACTCCGATGGCTCCCAATATCCGTACATCGGCTACGGAAGAGAGTGCACGTGCCGGGGCCAGTTCCCGTTTCAATTGTTCCTCAATGCATTGTACCTTCTTTTGCCATCCGGATTCTAATAATAGCTTTACCGATGCGCAAGCTACCGCACATGCCAACGGATTTCCCATGAAAGTGGGGCCGTGCATAAAAGCTCCGGGGGCATGATTGGAGATTTTGTCCGCTACTTCATTGGTGGTCAGCACGGCGGACAGAGTCATATAACCTCCCGTCAATGCTTTACCGATACACATGATATCCGGTTCTACTCCTGCGTGTTCCCATGCGAAGAGCTTCCCTGTACGGCCGAATCCGGTGGCTATCTCGTCGAAGATGATTAGTATTCCGTGTTCGCGACACAGCTTTTCGGCTTCCCGGAGATATTGGGGATGGTAAAACCACATGCCGCCTGCCCCTTGTACGATGGGTTCGAGGATAAGTGCCGCCAGTTCGCCGGCATGTTCTTCTATCACTTTTTTCAAGGGCAGGATATCTTCGGGGTTCCACTCTCCGTCGAAACGCGATTTCGGTTGTGGTACGAAATAGCGGATAGGCAGGGCCGAGCCGAACAGAGAATGCATACCGGTCACCGGATCGCAGACGGACATGGCATTCCATGTATCTCCATGATACCCGTTGCGGATGGTAACGAAATTGCTCTTTTCCGCTTTCCCGGCAGCATACCAATATTGCACGGCCATTTTCAAGGCCACTTCTACTGCCACCGAGCCGGAGTCTGCATAGAATATTTTCTGCATGGAAGGAGGAACCAGCGGCAACAGCAGCTTGCCCAGTTCGATAGCGGGATCATGGGTGAGTCCGCCAAACATCACATGCGACATCTTCGCCAGCTGTTCCTGTGCCGCGTTGTTCAGCACCGGATGGTTGTATCCGTGCACGGCACACCACCATGAAGACATCCCTTCGACGAGTACAGTTCCGTCGCTCAAGGTAATTGTTGCCCCATCCGCCCGTGCCACTTTGTATACCGGCAGTGGGTGAGTGGTCGAGGTGTATGGATGCCATAGGTGTTCACGGTCAAATGGTGAAGACGGAAGTTCATATCCGGCTTCCCGGATCATTTGTTTGTCTTCCGACACCTTCGAACCGAGGGTAGTCAGCAGATCTCCCACGATCGCCGAATTGATGCCGATGTGCAGCGCACGTTTCATCGTTTCCGGTGAGAGCTGCGAACGCCCTCCTGCGAAGCGGAGATAGGCTGTCGGATTAATAAAGCGGAAAAGTGCGATAGCGGTTAAGACTTCTTCTTCGCTTAAGGAAGACGTATGTTCGAGGGGAGTTCCCGGAATGGGGCTGAGCAGATTGATCGGGATGGACTGTACTCCGAGTTCTTTGAGAGTAAAGGCGAATTCGATGCGTTGTTCCATCGTTTCTCCCATGCCGATAATACCTCCGCAACAGATGTCCATGCCTACTTGCCGTGCGGCGTGCAGGGTAGTGAGTTTCTGCTCTTGCGTATGGGTAGAGCAAAGCCGGGGAAAATAGGAAGGAGCTGTTTCCAGGTTGCAATGATAGCGGGTGACACCGGCGTCATACAAAGCACGAAGTTCATTTTCTTCCAGCAGGCCTAATGAAGCGCACAACCGGATAGAGGAATGCCGTCGCATGTGGCGGACGGAGTCGCAAAGCAGAGTAAGTTGTTTCGGAGAGGGTTTTCGTCCGCTGGTGACGAGGGAGAATCGGGCTACGCCTTGTGCTTCATTGTATTGTGCTTGTCGGAGGCATTCATCTTTACTGACGAGGTCGTATACCTCCGCTTGGGTTTGGTAGTGGGAAGATTGCGCACACCATTTACAGTTTTCCGGGCAGCGTCCGGACTTGGCATTGATGATGGAACACATGTCGAATTCGTGCTGTGCACGGGCCACGGTAATCTCATGGGCAGCTGCATAGAGCGCCTCTTTATCGGCTGTATTAGCCAGCCAGGCTGCTTGCTCGGGCGTTATATCGATACCGCCCAGCACCTGGTCTTTCATTTCTTCAATAGTCATAAATAAATTGAATGGGATTGTTTGAGCCGCTTTCTGTTTGGAGAGTGAACGTTCCGTCACGTTGAGATGCAGTTGCCCGATAGTGACCTGGCGCCCCAGGCTGGCAAAGGCAGCATACCCTTTCCGGCTCCAACAGCGGAAGCGGACAACAGGTTTATGGGTATGGCGGATGGTTTTCATTCTCTTTCTTTATTTTTTCAGAATGCAGCAAATGTTTTTTTTGAACGCGGCAAATGTACAAAGAATCTTTTGAATCTATGTAGAGCCTGCTTAAATAATGCTGAGGAAAATTTGAACAGGCCCTACGCTTTCTTTTTTTCTTTCTTTCATCTGCATCCTGATATTGAACAGAAAAGTGTATCTTTGCGTTTAAGTATTTTCATTATTAAAACAACGGCCTTATGATTGATTTGAATCGTAAACTTCCTATAGGAATACAGACTTTTGAGGATATTCGTAAAGAAGGATATCTTTATGTGGACAAGACTGAATTAGTTTGGAGGATGGCTAATACGGGAAAACCTTATTTTTTAAGCCGTCCCCGCCGTTTTGGTAAAAGTTTGTTGTTGTCTACTTTCGAAGCTTACTTTGAAGGGAGAAAAGAACTTTTTGAGGGTTTGGCCATAGAGAAACTGGAAAAGGAATGGAATACTTATCCGGTGCTGCATCTTGATTTGAATGCCGAAAAGTATGATTCTCCGAAAGGACTACATGCTATTCTTAGCAATCACCTTACTCAGTGGGAGGCTAAATATGGAAAAGGAGACGATGAATTGACTTTGTCCAATCGTTTTATGGGAGTTATTCGTCGTGCTGCAGAATCAACTGGCAAGAATGTTGTTGTCTTGATCGATGAATACGACAAGCCGTTACTTCAAGCTATGCGGAATGAGCCGTTACTTTCTGAATTCCGGGATACTCTAAAAGCCTTTTACGGTGTACTGAAGAGTGCCGACCGTTACTTGCGTTTTGCTTTTCTGACGGGGGTAACAAAGTTTGCACAAGTCAGTGTATTTAGTGACTTGAACCAGTTGCAGGATATAAGTTTATGGTATGACTATGCCACTGTTTGCGGTATAACGAAAGAGGAGCTGACGGCTGTTTTTCGTCCGGAACTGGAGGTTCTCGGTAAGGTCAGCGAGTTGTCTTATGAAGAAACGGTGGATGAGATGACGCGTTTGTATGACGGTTACCTTTTCCATCCGGCCGGTGAGGGAGTCTTCAATCCGTTCAGTGTGCTCAATGCGTTGAAAGCAAAGGAATTCAATGATTATTGGTTTCAGACCGGGACACCTACTTTTCTTGTAGAGTTGCTCAAGCAAAGTGATTACGATCTTCGGGTTCTGATTGACGGCGTGGAAGCTTCTTCTGCTGCTTTTTCCGAATATCGTGCTGATGCGGAAAATCCTATTCCGTTGATTTATCAAAGTGGTTATCTGACGATAAAAGAGTATGATAAACGTTTTAAGGTATATCGTTTGGGATTTCCGAATGATGAGGTGAAGTATGGCTTTATGAACTTTATTCTGCCCTTTTATACTCCTATACCGGATGGGGAGCGTCGTTTCTATATAGGTAAGTTTATTCAAGAATTAGAAAGTGGTGATGTTCCTGCCTTTCTTACCCGTTTAAAGGCTTTCTTTGCTGATTTCTCTTATGAACTGAACGAAGAAAAGGAACGTTATTATCAGGTCATTTTCTATTTGGTATTTAAATTAATGGGGCAGTTTACCGAAGCGGAAGTACGTAGTGCTTGCGGCCGTGCGGATGCTGTCGTAAAAACTCCTAAATATATTTATGTATTCGAGTTCAAGCTGAACGGTACTGCAGAACAGGCTTTGCAGCAGATAGATGATAAGGGATACTTGATTCCTTATCTGTCTGATGGGCGTGAGGTTGTAAAAGTGGGAGTAGAGTTCAGTGCCGCCACCCGGAATATCAGCCGGTGGCTGGTGGAATAAAGTGTTATTTTTCTTCTTGTATTTCTTTTTTAGATAGAAGTTGAATCCGATTATTTAGACCTCAATTACAGATTTTATGATACTGATACAAGGAGATTATATGTAATCTGTAACTGGGGTTATACAATCCGTAATTAAGGTTGTCGGAGTGACAGGATTATCTTGTACTTTTGTAATTGATATGCAACCGAGGTACTTTTGAGGATTAAATAGCAATAATTATGGATAAGATATTCAACTTGGGCAGTGTAGACCAATACCACAAATTGTACGGTTTTGAAACTTTGAATCCGTTGGTCAGTGCAATCGATTTGAATGAAGCCACCCGGCAGGATACCACAGGAACACATTCAGGAGAAAGTGATCGGAATGGCAAAGGAACGTATGGGCGGTACAGAGGATACCGTCAGCCAGATTGCCTATTCGCCGGGATTCCAATACCCGCAGCACTTTTGTCGTCTGTTCAAAAAGCGGGTGGGGTGCACTCCTAATGAATACCGTGTACCGAATAATCAGTGAGAAGAATATGGAGAAGAAAAATACATTGGACTTTAATACCGTGCATGAATGTAACCGTTGTTTGGACTGCAAGACATTGCATCCTCAGGTGAGCCTTATTAATCTGGAGAATCCGTGTCTGGAGCAGAATACTGTTAAGTTCGAGTTCTACGCTATCTTGCTGATAGAAGACTGTCCGGATGAATGTTCATGTTGCGGCCGGAAATATTATGATTATTCCAATGCGACAATGGTATTTCTTAAACCGGGTGAAGTTTTCCGTATGAACGAGGAAAAAACCTTACCCGGTAAAGGCTTTCTGTTAGTATTTCACCCGGACTTGTTGTTTCAGACCACATTGAGGAACCATATTAATAATTACACATTTTTCTACTATCATAAAGAAGAAGCACTGCATCTGTCGCAGCGTGAAACGGAGAAAGTTACTTGTTGTCTTTGGAATATAGAGGAAGAACTGCATCATTCGATTGATACGCATAGCAGGACTATCCTTTCACGGCATATCGAATTATTGCTGGATTACTGCACTCGTTACTATGAACGTCAGTTTATCACCCGTGAAAACAAGAATAAGGCTATTCTGAAAAAAATGGAGCAGTTACTTGAGGATTATATAGGTTCTGGAAAATTGCAAAACGGGAAACTCCCTGCACCCGATTATTTCGCGGAAAGACTCAACCTCTCTTCTGCTTACTTTACGGACTTGCTGAAATTTGAAACGGGTAAGACTTTGGAACAGTATTTCCAATTCAAACGACTGGAGGTTGCCAAACGAATGTTGATGGAATCCGGTACAACGTCCACCGTTGTTGCCCGGCAATTAGGTTATCCGAATGTACAATATTTCAGTTTTGTCTTCAAGAAAATAACGGGCGTTTCACCAAGCGATTACCGATATTCACAAAGCTAAAATCAACAATGGAAGAATTTAGGATTGATATGCGCAAGTCTGAAGAGACCAATCCCGGTGAAGGAGTTCGTTGTGTACAACTCTACTTTTAGATTAATCATATTATGATAAGGTATTTTGTTTTTCATAAATGACAATATTGTACTTATGAAGGTGGTCTCTATTTGTTTTGAAATGCCAAAACCTGCATGGTAATTGATTTTAGACGTTATAGTGTACTCTTCTAAGTTTTTAAAAGTAATTGATTAATTTCCAAATAAGTGTTTGCTGTTCTTTTGTAAATGGCAATAATTTGCGGAGTTTTCTGGATTTTTGAGCATTTTTGTATGCAGCCATTGTCGATATATTGAACTCTAATTTTTTATTATGATTCTTATCATACAATACAAAGTAATAATAAATGGTGAAATATTCAGAGGATCGAATATCGTATATTACCTCATCATTCTTGCCCCATGAAAACAAAGAATCTAACCGTTTATCTGTTAATTCAAATTTATAAGTATTCAGAATACCTTTATCTTGTTCTCCTTGATATACTTCAAAAAAAGAATCTCCTTCCTTGATAATGAGAAAGAGTGACTGACTAATGAAATAACCACAATAAGAGTAACCTATTAATTTATCTTCCAGATTATTATTGATAATAATTTCTTTGATGGTTCGCCTACCAGCCGTGTATTCATCATAAATATTAATAGTCTGGGCATTAACTTGCCCAGATAACCAAACTGGAATTACAAAAGATATCAATAGAATAGATGAAAGAATTCTCATACTACATTTTATCTAAATCCAGGTAGGGCAGATGGATTCGGAATAATAACTCTTGGTCCATGATTGCTACCATTATTAATATAATTAATTCCCATAACACGTAAGATTAAGTTTTCCGTCAAAATTGCATCGGTATGTTGATTTACCTGCCCTCGTCCCTGAGCTAATGAACGACCGATGTTTATTAGTGATGCGATATTAACACATCGCTAATAATCTATTTTTGGAGGATACTTTTGCGTTTCGAATAATCAATAGAAATTACTACCCATTTGTTTTGGCGTTTTTCTAATCCGTAAGTTATCGTTTTAATGCTTATGTTGTCATCTTTTGCTTTAAAAGAAACACTCGCATTATTACCATTAACAGTTTCTTCTATATTGTAATTCCTATATCCAAAAGTGTTTGTGAATTTTTTATCTTTGCCAAGATTGTTCTTAAACATTATTAGTTTTTTCCAATCTTCTTCCGGATTTTCAGATCCTAATTTTGTATATACTTGAATTACATCAATGTACTGTTTTGCATCTTCTAAATCTAATGCCTGCTCTGCATCTATCAGCTTTACAACTGTAACAAATGGTGTTTCCAATATTATTGTTTTATTAATAGAACAAGAGGATGTTAGTAATATAAGGAAACAGAATAAATATAAGATAGTTCTATTTTCCATAATATTGTAAATAGGGTTTGGTAATAACAATAAATAATGTTGTTCTGTAATGAATTTATGTCATCAACAAAAATACAACAATTTTTGAGATAAAATCATAATTACATTATGTGTTTTTGAATGTTTTCTATTTTAGTTTCGTACTTCACTTGATTTATTTTATCAAGATAATCTATATTTAATTTAAGTTATATTGAGTGGATGTTATTTGGTTATGAAAAGTAACCGTTATGGTTAAGCAGTATAATACATATTGTTAATTCTGAAATTTTTCTCAACTTCTCTGTTTTGGTTATATGTACATTTTAGGGGACTGATAGGTGTGAGATTGTAAAAATGGGAGTAGAGTTCAGTGCCGCTACCCGGAATATCAGCTGTTGGCTGGTGGAATAAGGTGTTATTTCTTCTTCCGGTATTGTTTCTTCAGATAGAAGTTGAATCCGGCATATACCTGTAATGTACCGAAACCGTTGTTCATCGAGAAATTATCCCGGTAATAGTCATATGATCTGCCGACGAAAGAAGTGCCGGCAAAGTATTTACTGTTGTTATAAACCACTCCTGCACGCAGGATAAAATCAATGTTGAAGTTTTTGTACCAATCATTGGTTTGTGATTCTATCTTTTCGATGCGTGATGTCTTGTAGGCTACGGCGGGAGTGAGCGAAAGGCAGGCCAGCCAATTACGGGCAAATACCCAGTTGTAGGCATATCCAAACGTGAGGCTGATGTTGGTATATTTGATATGTTCTACTTTCATATCCTCGTTCATACTTCCTTGGATAGCCTGCGGCAATCGGGTATAATCGAAGTTCAGATCATGTGTGGAGATAGAGAAACCGGCGATCATTGAACCGGCACTTCGTCTTTGGTTGGTACTTTGGCTGAAAGCCGCCGGATAAGAGAAGCGGCGGTAGTTGAATACATAGAAGAGATTTAACCCTTTCATGTCTACTTTCAGACCGTCAAAGCTTTCGGAATAGTCACTGGCAATATCATCGAAGCCGGTCACTTTATGTATTTTATAATCGTTACCCGTGCGACGGTAGAAGATATCCACTCCTAACTTGGCGCTGTAAAGGCTCAAATCGAATTCCGTACCTTTTCTTTTTCCTTTTTGCTTGCCGTAAAGTCCGTCCGTGTCGATAGACCATCCTAAGAAGATCCATCGCCAACCGAAGTAAGGGCCGATCTTGTTGCGCGGATTGGGAGAGAACCGCAATCGTTGTGATTCGGGAGTATTACTGCCTATGGCGTAATATTCGTAATTCGTGAAATGATCCAGCATTAAAGCATAGTTATATCGGTTGGGCCCGATATAAGTCGTATCGATATCATTGGGATTAAACAGATAATTGAAAGCCCTTATGAATCCATTGGGACGCTTTTTCGTTTGCAAGCTATCTGCTACTGCAACTGTTTTTTCAATTTCTCCGCTTTGGGCAAACGAAGAAAGCGGAAATGATAAACAAATGAATAATAATAATGTGCCAATTAATAATGTGTCAATGTGCCAATATGCCAATGTGCCAATGGGCTGC